>NZ_JBEXCY010000002.1:37999-185295 GCF_040605515.1 Dactylosporangium sp. NPDC005572
GTTCTGGATGCATCACGCCTGATGTATCCGTCCTGATGCATCCGTCCTGATGCATCGTTCTGGATGCATCACGCCTGATGTATCCGTCCTGATGCATCCGTCCTGATGCATCTGTCCTGATGTATCTGTCCTGATGGATCACGCCTGATGGATCACGCCTGATGCATCCACGTCCGGTGCATCCACGTCCGGTGCATCGCGACGCGATGCATCGCGTCCGATCCATTGGGTCTGATGCAGCATTTTTGATGCATCAACCTTGATGCATCAATCCCGATGGGCTTAGGGTGCGCGCAGGGCCTGGCGCGGCGGTGGTCGGGCGCCGTCCAGCCCCGAACTGCGTTCCCGGCACCCGTGACGCCGGCCGCGCTCATGATCGTGGGAAACATCTGGCTGCCAGGGCGACCAGATGTTTCCCACGATCATGAGGCGATCATCGTTGATCGCTGTTTGGGGCCGGCCAGGGCAGCGCGGCGCCCGCGCCGGCGCGGACGCAGGCAGGCGTTCACCGGCGGGGCGGGGCGGGGGCGGGTGGCACGGTGGCACCCTGGCCCCAGCGCCCCGCCGAGCGCGCGCAAGATCGATGGCGCGATCTGGTTGCCGGGGCAGCCGGATCGCGCCATCGATCATGACGCCGCTCGCCGTTGATCGGTGTTTCGGTGGCTTCAGTGGACCTCAGCCGTGGGCGAAGCGATCCTTAAATCCGCATGTGGGCGGTTGACATCGTGACGCGTCGATGTTGACATCGGTCAGGCAACCTTCCTTACAGTTGCCCTGAAGACTCCGAGGAGCCCCATGCCCAGACCCACCCGACGGCGGCTCGCCTTCCTCGGCGCCGCGGGGCTGGCCGTTGCGATCGCCGTCGCCGGTACCACCTATGCGTCCGCCGCGTCCAACGACACCGAGTCCGCGAGCCGGCTCCAGGTCGCCGCGGCCCCGGCCACCTTTGCCCACCCCGGCGTCTTCGTCAGCCGGGCCCAGCTCGACTTCGTCCGCGGCAAGGTGCAGGCGAACGCACAGCCCTGGAAGGCCGCGTACGACCAGATGATGGCCAGCAGGTACGCATCCCTGTCGCGCACGCCGAAGCCGCGGGCGATCGTCGAGTGCGGCTCGTACTCGAACCCCAACTACGGTTGCACGGACGAGCGCGAGGACGCCATCGCCGCCTACACGCTCTCGCTGGCCTGGTACATCACGCGGGACAGCCGGTACGCGACCAAGGCCATCGCCATCATGGACGCCTGGTCGGCGACCATCCAGGACCACACCAACAGCAACGCCCCGCTCCAGACCGGCTGGGCCGGATCGTCCTGGCCCCGGGCCGCGGAGATCATCCGCTACACCTACTCGTCCTGGCCCAACCAGGCGCGCTTCGGCACGATGCTGCGCAACGTCTACCTGCCGAAGCTGATCAACGGCAGCTCCTCCAACGGTAACTGGGAGCTGTCGATGATGGAGGCCGCGATCGGCATCTCCGTCTTCCTGGAGGACCGCGCGAGCTGGGACAAGGCGATGGCCAAGTTCCGCGCCCGGGTGCCCGCCTACCTGTACGTCACGGCCGACGGCGCCTACCCGAAGGGCATCGGCAGCCGGGACACGAAGGCCGAGATCATCTCGTACTGGCAGGGCCAGAGCACCTTCGTCGACGGTATCGCGCAGGAGACCTGCCGCGACTTCACGCACACCGGGTACGGCATCTCGGCGATCTCGCACGTGGCCGAGACGACCCGCATCCAGGGACAGGACATCTACCCGGAGATCGCCGACCGGCTGCGGCACGCGCTGGGCTTCCACAGCAAGTACCAGCTCGGCGAGGCGGCCCCGAGCTGGCTCTGCGGCGGCACCCTGCACCTCGGCCTCGGCCCGATCACCGAGGTCGGCTACAACGCCCTGCACAACCGCATGGGCATCGCGATGTCGAACACCCAGCGGCTGACCGAGCAGTCCCGCCCGGCCGGCTCGAACAACCTGTTCGTCGCCTGGGAGACCCTGACCCACGCCAACAACCCCGCCTGATCAGCACCGAGCGGCCCGGCCCCTCCGAAAGCGAACGAGGGGCCGGGTTATCGGCGCCAGCGCAGCGGGCGGGGGTCGAAGGTCCACAGCACGCGGCGCCACCAGGGGCGCTGGGCCCGCAAGGCCGTCACGTAGGCGACGGCCTGATCCGCGGCCAGCCGCGCGTCCGGCTCCGACGCGACGGACCCCGGTCCGGCGAACCCGACCGCGTTGACCAGGCCGGCCAGGTCGTCCACCGGGGGGATCGGGGAACGCAGCACGACACCGCCCGCGTGGGCGTGCGGGATCGCGGCCGTCGACGCGTAGTGCGCCACCTCCTGCGCCGTCAAGTGTGGCGGCGCCGGGCGCCCCGCGAGCCGCAGGCCGGCCAGGACCTCCGACCAGGCGGCGTCGATGCGCTGGGCCGGTGGCCCGTGGTCCAGTCGCCGGCGGCGCCGGGCGCGGAGCACCAGGGGTACCGAAGAGAAGAACGCCAGCACGACGACCACCGCGACAGCGGAGGAGACGGCCGCCACCAGCGTCGCCGTGCCCGAGCCGGGCGGGGGAGCGGCCACGGAGGCCGGACCCGAGCCGGACGCGGGCGGGCTCGCCGAGACCGAGACGGGCGGCACCGACTGCGGTGGGGGCGGGGACGGCGGGGCCTTGGGCTTGAAGTCGTCGTCGACCGGGCGCTGAACGGTGTCGGACTTGGGCAGCGGGTCGAACGCCACCCAGCCGACGCCCTTGAACAGGATCTCCGGCCAGGCGATCGCGTCGCCGCCGCGCACCGCCGGGTCGTCCTTGCGGGTCTGGAAGCCCACGACCACCCGGGTCGGCAGGCCGGCCAGCCGGGCGAGCACCGCGAACGCGGCCGTGAACTGCTCGGACGTGCCCTTCTGGCCGCCGGCCTGTTTGGGGCCGAACAGGAAGTACTCGACGTTGGGGTAGGCGTGGCCGCTGGGGGCGTCGGCGACCAGCCGGTAGTGCTCCTCCAGCCACTGCTGGATCGCGAACGCCCGCTGGTACGGGTTGGAGACGCCCTCGCCGAGGTGCGACGAGAGCTGGCTGATCGAGTCGGGCACCTTGCCGGGCAGGGCCACCAGGCCGGGGACCTCCTCGGGCGACGGCACCTCGGCGACGAACAGCGCGTTGTCGTCGGGGCGCGGGTCGCGGCGGGAGGTCACCGTGTACGTCAGGCCCTTGTGCAGCGGCTCGGCATAGGCGATCGTCCCCGTCTCGGCGTCGAACGCCACGCGCACGCCGTCGACCCGCTGCGGGGTGGCGACGCCGGGCAGCAGGCGGCCGTCGAGCTCGTCGATGGTGATCCGCTGGGTCAGCTCGGGGCCGGTGCCCTCGGGCCGGCCCAGCACGCGGCCGGCGTTGCGGTACACCGAGTCGATGCGCCAGGTCACGCCGTCGTAGTCGGTGAGGACGGCGAGGCGGATCAGCGGCTGCGCCGCCGGGGTCACCTCGGCGTCGAAGAGGTGCTGGTCCTTGTTGAGGTTCCAGCCGGAGAGCCGCACCAGCGGGTTCTCGTCGAGGGAGTCGAGCTGGGGCGGCGTGACGTAGTTGCGGGGATCGACCGGGGTCGAGCTGCCCTGCTCGGCGACGGCCGGGCCGAGGAACTGCGAGAGGACCACGATGATCGCCAGCCCGGCCGCGGCGCCGGCCCCGACGCGCAGCCGGATCGTGCGGCGCTGGCCGGCGGTGAGCTCGTCGGGCTGCGGCTCGCGGGCGCTGGCGATGAGGCCCAGCGCGGCGAACGCGGCGTAGGCGAGCGGCACCCAGGTCGTGGCCCGCGCGGCGGTGGTGTCCGGGCCGACGAGGTAGAGCGCGCCGCCGAACAGCAGCGTCGGCGGGAGGTACGAGAGCAGCACGCGGCCGTACCGCACGCCGACCTCGGTGGCGGCCAGCCCGGCCAGCCAGGTGGCGATCACCGGCAGCACCACGGTGTCGGGCTGCGGCTCGATCGGGATCAGCGCGGTGAGCAGCCGCGGGATGCTGTTGCGCAGTGCCTCGCGGGCGATGTCGGGCACGCTGCCCGGCACCTGGCCGGCCGCGGCCGAGACGCGCACGGCGACGAACGTCAGCACCGCCAGCCCGAGCACCGAGGCGGGCGCCGCCGTCCAGGCCGGCAGCCGCCGCACGCCGGTGCCGATGAGCACCGAGCCGGCGGCCGCGGCGGCCATGAGCACCGTCAGCAGGGTGCCGTTGTAGATCGGGGCGAGCGCGAACCCGCTGAGCACCAGCATGCCCGCGAGCGCCACCGGGACGAACAGCCGCCTCACCACGTCTGGACCCCGTCCCACGCCGCGGCGAAGTCGGCGCCGTCGCGGGCCGCGAGCACCGTGATCCGCTCCAGGCCGGGGGCGTCGCCGTCGCCGAACACGCCCGCGACCACGGCCGCGTAGGCCCCGCGCAGGGTCGCGACCCGGCCGAGATCGGCGCTGGTGCCGCTGAGGTACACCAGCGTGTCGCCGGCCTTGCGGGTGCGCAGGTCGGCGACCGCCTCGTCGAGCCCGGCCGCGGGCCCGTGCAGCGCGGCCTCGGCCAGGACGTCGAGGAAGCCCCGGCTGCCCTTGCCGCCCGCGTGGGCGCCGCCGGCCAGGCGCAGCGCCACCGGCAGCTCCTCGCGGAACGCCGCCATGACGATCGACGCCGCCGCCTCGCACGCCGACTCGAAGCGGGCCGACTCCCCGGCGCGGTCCACGTCCGGGTACGCGTCGCGGCGGTCGTCGAGCAGCACCACGAGCCGCGGCAGGCTGGTGTCGAGGTGCTCGCGGACCATCAGCTCGCCGATCCGGGCGGTGGTGCGCCAGTGGACGTGCCGCAGCTCGTCCCCGACGACGTACTCCCGCAGCGTGTCGAACGTGATGCTGCCGTGCGGCACCCGGTCGACCCGGCCGTCGAGGGACCGCGACACGCCGGTCGGCACGGCCGTGAGCCGGTGGACGCGGGGGTACACCCACACCGTGCTCGTCCCGCCGTACCCGCGCGAGAGGGTCAGCAGCCCGAGCGGGTCGCGGCGCACCACGCGGAGCGGGCCGATCGCCACCACACCGCGCCGGGCCGTGGGCACGGGATACGACGCCGTGGTCGTGCCACCGGCCTTCAACCGCAGCAGTGGTACCGCCACCGCCGCCGGCCCGCACCGGTCGTGCGCGATCAGCGTCGCCCCGCGCAGCCGGCTCGTGTTGCCGACGTGGAGCGTGACGGTGCTCGACTCCCCGCGCATGACCCGGTCGGGCTCGACCTCGCGCTCGACGGTCAGGCGGGGGCGCCACCACACGTAGCCGCCCGCGAACAGCAGCGCGGCGAGGCAGGCGGTACCGAGCACGACCAGGTGCGGGTACCCGAAGACGAGGCCGGTGGCCAGCAGCACGGCCGCACCGGCGGCGAGCCCGGCGCCGCGCGCGGTGACACGCATCGGACCGCTCACGCGCCCTCCGCCTCGCTCCGGGCACCTGAGCTCCACCCTGTGCTCATGCTGAGCGGCCTCCTCCGCTACGCGCCGGAACCGCTCAGGCCGCGACGGGGGTCGGGACCGGCACCGCGTCGAGGATCTCGCGCACCACGTCGCCGGGGGCGACGCCGCGGACCTGCGCGTCGGGCGAGAGCACCAGCCGGTGCGCGAACACCGGCTCGGCCAGCACCTTGAGGTCCTCGGGCACCACGTAGCCACGGCTGTCGGTGAGCGCATATGCGCACGCGGCCCGGGTCAGCGCAATGACGCCGCGCGGGCTGACCCCGATGCGCACCCGCGGGTGGCTCCGCGTTGCGTTGGCCAGCCGCACCGCGTAGCCATACAGCGCGTCGGCGACGTGCACCCGGCGGGCGAGGGCGACCAGCTGGGCCACGACCTGCGTGTCGGTGACCGGGGGCAGCGCCTCGGGGGAGCGGCTCACCGCGCCGCGCAGCACCTCGATCTCGACGGCCTCGCTCGGGTAGCCGACGGCGAGCTTCATGAGGAAGCGGTCGAGCTGGGCCTCGGGCAGCCGGTAGGTGCCGTCCATCTCGATCGGGTTCTGCGTGGCGACCACCAGGAACGGGCGCGGCACGCCGTGCCGCACACCGTCGACGGTGACCGTGCGCTCCTCCATGACCTCCAGCAGCGCCGACTGGGTCTTCGGCGACGCCCGGTTGATCTCGTCGGCGATGACGATGTTGGCGAAGACCGGGCCCGGGTGGAACTCGAACCCGCGGGTCGCCTGGTTGAAGATCGTCACGCCGGTGACGTCGGACGGCAGCAGGTCGGGCGTGAACTGGATGCGCCGCCACTGCCCCTGCACGCTGGCCGCCATGGCCCGCGCGAGCGTGGTCTTGCCGACGCCGGGCACGTCCTCGAGCAGGACGTGCCCCTCGGCGAGCAGCGCGGTCATCGTCAGCCGGACCACGAGCGGCTTGCCGAGCACGATCGACTCGACGTTGCGGGCGAGGCGGCCGACCAGGCCGGCCGCGGCCGCGATCTCCTCGGTGCCGGGCGGGTCAGTGGGCGTTTCGGGGGTCACGGTGCTCCATCAACATTGCTTCAACGGTCCGGTGCCGTTGGGGAGATTGAACCAGGCGTAGGGGATGTAGTTCTCCCCCTGGAATTGGATCTTGATCCAGACGGTGCTCTTGCGCCCGCCCCACGGCTCGGCGTTGATGGACGTGCCGGTGTTGACCTGGCAGACCGCGACGTAGCTGTCCGGCGCGAAGACGTCGCCGGCGGACGCGCCGTTCTGCGACGGCGTGCGGTACACCCAGATGCCGCCGTTCGGCGCGCCCCGGCCGCAGTAGCTCGTGTCGCCGCAGATGACCGTGCCGCGGTAGGTCGGCGTGGTGATCGAGCCGGTGCCGCCGGCGGTCATGCCGGCCGCGTTGGTGATCGTCACCGTGTAGCTGTAGGCCGTCGCCGGCCACAGCCCGTTCATCGTCAGCGACCCCGAGCACGCGCCCTCGATCGCGCCGGCCCCGGCCACGTCGAGCCGGCAATTGGCCGGCGCCCCGCCGCCGTCGGTCGCGGTGAACCGGACCGTGATCGAGTTGAGCGCGGCGGTGCTGCCGCCCGCGTCGACGGTCATCTTCGGCTGGGCCAGCGTGTCGGCCGCGCCGGTCGCCACCGCGCCCGGGCCGGCCTTGTTGACCGCCCGCAGCTGGATCGTGACGTGCTCGGCGTCCTTGAAGCCGGTGAACTCGTGGCTGAGCGCGGTGTCGAGCGTCTGCTTCTGCCCGTTGACCGTCGCCTCGTACCCCGTGATCGGCGCGCCGTTGTCCTGCGGCACCCGCCAGGCCGCGACGACCGTGCCGCGCTTCGTCGCGACGGCCTTCACGGTCAGCCCGCCCGGCGCCGACGGCTTGTTGAACGGCACCACCGACGGGCTCAGCGGCGACTGGGTCGAGCTGGCGCCGATGTCGTTGACCGAGGCGACCCGGAAGGCGACCTGCGTCCCGTAGGGCAGCTCGCCCGCCGGCACGGTCAGCGTCGGCTGGCCGGACTCGAACGTCTTGCCCTCGGCGGTCGACACGCTGGTCACCACGTAGCGCACGACCTTGCGGCCCTGCCCGTTCGCCGCCGGCCAGGTCACCGTGACCGTGCCGTCGGGGTTGGCGGTGGCGGCGACGCTCACCGGCGGGTCGGGGACCTCGGACGTCGGCGTCACCGGGTTGGCCGCCCGCTTGGGCCCGGCGCCCTTCGCGTTCACCGCGTGCACGGTGAACTTGTAGGACTGGCCGTTGGTGAGGCCGGTGACGTCGAGGGAGCGCACGTTGGCGCCGACCTCGTGGGTCTTGCCGTCGCCCTCCACCACGTACTTCGTGATCGCGTTACCGTTGGGCGCCGCCGTCGTCCAGGTGACCCGGGCCTGCGCGTTGCCGGCCGTCGCGTTGACCCGCGGCGGGGCGCCGGGCGGGCCGACCGGCGGCTTGGCCGGGGGCGGCGGCGGTGGCGCCGGCGGTGCCTCGCCGCCGACGACGTCCTTCGCATACTTGTCCACGGTGCGCACGTGGTGCTGCTCGTCCACGACCCGGGCGGTCGAGCCGCCGGGCGCGTTGATGAACATCCGGTTTTCCCGGACCTCCAGCTCCAGCGGCTTCCCGCCGGCCTCGATCCGGATCGGGTCGAGGGCCTTGCCCTGCCCGTCGAGCACGTAGACCGTGCCGGTCGAGTCGTCGGCGCAGTAGAACCGGCCCGACCAGGCCACACAGGGCTGCAGCGCCGGGCTCTCGCCGGGCACCGCGAAGTCGGCAACCCGGTCGCCGTTCACCACGTAGACGTGGCGGTCGTCGACGACCGTCACCGGCACGTCGCTGCCGACCGTGCGCTGCGGCATCGCGCCCGGCCCGGCGAGGCGCAGCGGCACCTGGCGGACCGCGTCGCCGCGCAGCGTGGTCAGCGTGGTCGCGGTCTTGTCGAGCACGGCGACGCCGGTGTCGAGGATCGACAGCGCGAGGTCGTGGCTGGGGTCGGCGACGCCGACGGTATTGACGATGCCCGGGCTGCCGCCGGTGCCGCCGCCCTGGCCGCCCTGCGCGCTCGCGGACGCGGCCGGCTTGCGCGGCGCCGGCTTCACCGCGACGACCGTGCCCTCCGACGGCACGAGCAGCCAGAGCCGCCCGCTGTCGTCGAAGACGCCGCCCGAGAGGCCCGGCGGGAAGCTCAGCGTCTCGCCGACCGGCAGCAGCGTCGCCGGGTCGAGCTGGCGGACCAGGCCCTGCACCGCGTCGACGATGAACGCCACGTCGTCGTGCACCGCGACCGTCACGCCGAGCCCCGGCGTCGACTGGGTCGTCGCGCCGAGCGTCAGGCTGGACAGGTCGAGGACGCTGATCTTGCCCGTGTTGAGGTCACGCAGGATCACGAAGCGGTCGCTCTGGCTGACCTGCATCGTGTGGCCCTGCGCGTCGGTGATCTTCGTGCGGGTGTCGACCTTGCCCGTCACGCCGTTGACCCGGGCGACCTCGCCCTTGTCGCCGCTCCACAGCCAGGAGCTGACGTCGAAGCTGGCCACGGCGTTGTTCGCCGCGCCGGTGCCGAAGAGCGTGAGGCCCAGGACGACGACGAGCCCGACGACCGTGCTCAGCGTCACCAGCCCGCCGCTCTTGCGCGAACGCAGGCTCAGCCGCATCTTCGGCCCCCTCCCCGAAACCGGCGCCCATCATATTCCCGTCGATGCCTCGGCACACGCGGGGTGTGCGGTGCGTGCATCGGCTGACACGGTGGGTGTCAGGTTCTGTTTGTACACGCCAGGTCTGACAGTTCCACGCTGTCGGTGCTGTAGACCGCAGCGACGGTGAAGCAGTAGTCGAGCTTCGGATTCAGCCCGTTGAGCGTGAACGTCGTCGATCCGGCCGGCATGACCTGCAGCTGGCGCAGCGCGCCCTGCTGGCCGCCGGCCACGATGAACGGCACGGTGCCGTCCGACGGATCGACCCATGTCAGTGTGATGGCTGTGCGGTCGTCGCGCAGCCTGAGCTGTGCCGGCGCCTTGGGGTTCCCGGCCGGCCCACCGGCCGGGGTCGCCGGCGCGGTGGTGATGGTAGTGGTGGTCGCCGGCCCACCGGACGGCTGGGCGACCGGATCGCTCGTCTGCGGCCGGGCCAGTACGAACGCCACGACGGCCGCCGCGGCCCCGCCGACCAGGGCGACGAGGACGATCACGAGCAGTGCGGTGACGGGCGAGCGCCGCCGGGGCGCCTCGTCGTACTCGGCAACGTCGGCCGGCCCCTGCGCTTCCCAGGGCGGCGCCGACGCGGGCGGCCCGGAGGCCGGATACCCGTACGGCGGCGCGGACGCCGGCGGCCCGGAGGCCGGGTAGCCGGTCGCACCGTAGGCCGGCGCTTCCGCGGACGGCAGCGGCCCGTACGAGGGCGGCGTGGAGACCGGCGGTGGCCCGTACGCAGGTGGTGTCGAAACCGGCGGCGGTCCGTACGCAGGTGGTGTCGAGATCGGCGGCGGCGCGTACACCGGCGGCGCCGAGACGATCGGGACCGGCGGCGGCCCGGAGGCCGGCGGCCCGGAAGGCGGCCACGGCGGCATCGGATCGTCGTCGGCCGGCCAGATCTGCGGCCCGGCGGCCGTCGGCGGCGACACCGGATCGAACGACGCCGGCGCCGTGGCGTGCGGCACGTGCACGGGCGTCGCCTGCTCGGCCAGCCCGAGATACCGCCGGGCCGCCCGCACGCTCGGATGATCGTCGCCGAGCGCCTGCGGCCCCAGCCGGACCACCTGCCCGTAGCGGCGCTTCGCCTCGAAGACGTTGCCCAGCTCGTCGGCGATGCGGGCCAGCTCGTACGCCAGGCCGAGCATGACCTCGTGCCCGTCCCCGAGCCGGTGGTAGCCGACCGCGAGGCTCTCCTCCAGCACCCGCCGCGCGTCGGCGAGCTCACCGAGGTCGGCGTGGAACTTCGCGAGCAGCCCGGTCGCCGCCAGCACCTCGGGGTCGTCCGGACCGGCCTCGGCGCCGGCCCGCTCGACGGCCTCGTCAAGCAGCGCGAACGCGCCCCGGGTGTCGCCCTGCGCCGCGACCGCCCGGGCGCCCTGGACGGCGCTCGCGAGTCGGCCAGTCGTGGACACGCCGATACTCTGCCCTGTCCCACGCCTCGGGCGCCACCCCGCAAGTTGCCCGCACGATCGATACTTGTCAGATGGCGAACGAACAGCTTGCCCCGCTGCCGGGCGCCCGCGAAGGACGCGATCCCTCCCGGGCCATCAAACGGGGCCCGAGCCGCGTGCCGCCCGAGGTCGTCGCGGCCAACCAGCGCGACCGGCTGTTCGACGCGCTCGTCCACACGGTCGCCCAGAAGGGGTACGCCAACGCGACCGTCAGCGACATCTGCCGGGCCGCCGGCGTGACCCGCCCGGCGTTCTACGCGCTCTTCGCCGGCAAGGACGACGCCCTCATCGCGACCTACCGCCACGGCACCGACCTGCTGCTCAAGCTCATGGAGGACGCGTACCGGGCCGAGCCCGAGTGGCGCGACGGCGCCCGCTCGGCCCTGCGGGTCATGCTCCAGGTGCTCGCCGAGCTGCCCGCGTTCGCCACGATGGCGGTCGTCGAGATCGACGCCGCCGGCCCGCTGGCCCGGGCCGAGCGCGCCCAGCTGCTGCGCCGCTTCGACCGCTTCTTCGCCGACGCGCCCCGCGCGTCCGACCTGCCGATGCCGGAGGAGCTGGTGGAGACGATCGTGGGCGGCATCTACGCCACGATCTACCGCTACGTCGCGAGCGGCCGGGTCGACCAGCTGCCGGGCCTGCTGCCGACGCTGTCGTACTTCACGCTGGTCCCGTTCGT
The DNA here is from genome assembly GCF_040605515.1 of Dactylosporangium sp. NPDC005572. Classification (NCBI taxonomy): domain Bacteria; kingdom Bacillati; phylum Actinomycetota; class Actinomycetes; order Micromonosporales; family Micromonosporaceae; genus Dactylosporangium; species Dactylosporangium sp. NPDC005572. Next base: position 49,267 of record NZ_JBEXCY010000002.1, read on the forward strand.
CGGCCGCGAGGAGGCCGCCCTGGAGCTCGACGACGACACCCCACCGGCCCGGGCCCGCCCGGAGGCCTGCCCCATCACGCCGTAACGCCTCCCCGCCCCACACCGCCCGCGATCTTGGAGTCGGGCTGGCGGGGCAGGCGGGGTCAGGCGGACCGGGGCGTCAGGCGGCCGGGCAGCGCCGAGCGCTGGTGCGGCACCCGGGGCGCAGGGGAGCGGCGCAGCGCCGCCCGGAACGCGCCGGGGGACTGGCCGGTCTCGCGGGCGAAGAAGCGCCCGAAGTTCGTCGGCTCGTCGAAGCCCAGCCGCCGCCCCACGTCGGCGACCGGGTCGTCGCCCGTGGCCAGCAGCCGCTTCGCCTCCAGCGCGATCCGCTCGTCGATGAGCTGCTTCGCGCTGCGGCCGGTGACCGCCAGGCTGGCCCGGGTCAGCGTGCGGACCGAGCAGCGCAGCGTCTCCGCGAACTCCTCGACCCGCCGGTGCGTCACGTCCCGCTCCAGTTCGGTGCGCAGCAGCCCGAGGAGCAGCGCCGCCGGACCGGCCGGCGGAGGGGGTGCCAGCGCCGAGATTCTCATCAGCAGTACCGCCATCGAGTGCGCGAGCAGCGCCGCGCCCAGCCGGGTCCCGCCGTACCGCGCCTGGTCGACGCCGATCTGGGCGATCTCGGCGACCAGCGCCTCCTCGTCCTCGCCCGCCGGCTGCCAGCACGTCGCCGTGAGCGGGTCGGCCACCAGCTCCCGCAGCCCGTCGATCTCCGGCAGCGTCGGCAGGATGCCCGGGGCGAACGCGAGCACCGTGGCGTCGAAGCCGGCCTGCCCGCCGAACTGGTGCACCTGGCCGGGCCGGCCCCACAGCAGCGTGCCGGGCCGGCACGCATACGTCACGAAGTCGAGCGCATGGGTGCCCTGCCCGGCGGTGACGAGCATGACGACGTGGTCCTCGGTGCGCTGCGGCATGCGGTCCACGGGGAGGTCGCTCAGCCGCGCGGTGGCGACCGGACCGGCGAGCGGCTGCGTCGCAGCGACCGCCGCGCCCGGGGGCAGGGTGCGCGGGCCCAAACTGACCATGACCAGCCCGACTGTACCGAAGTAGGGCCAGTCGGCAAGTTCACCGCCGCAGGCCGAGACCGGCGACCGCCAGCTCCCGCAGCCGGACCCCCTCGAAGGCCGTGCCCAGCTCGTCGAGGCGCTCGGCCGGCACCGCCTCCTGCAGCGCCGGCAGCATCACGGTCTCCTCCTCCTCGACGTGGTGCCGGACGGCCTCGACGAAGTCCTCCAGCAGGTCCTCGAAGTCGGGGCCCTTGGGCGACATCCGCTGCAGGTCGTGCAGCAGCCGCTCGGCCTGGTGGTGCTCGTCGGCGCCGCGGTGGGCCTCCTCCTGCTCGCCGATCTCGGCGAGCACGGGGTACACCGTCTCCTCCTCGGCGTGGCTGTGCGCGGTGAGCCGGGCCGCGCACTCGTCGAGCAGTCGCTGGCGGTCGCCGTGGCCGGAGCGCAGCTTGTCGAAGACCCGCTCCATGACCCGGTGGTCGTTCACGATCAGCGTGACGGCGTCAGTTGCCATGACCCCTCCCGAAAGCGATGCCCTCCATCTCCGGTCGCGCGTACCCGGGTACAAGTAGGGCCAAACGGGCGAATGAGACGAACCGGCCGCGCGTCCCGGAGTGCGGAAAGCGCTCTCTGCCCCCTGCCGGACGGCGCCTGTTGCCGATAGGATCGATGGCTGTCGTCGCGGGTGTCACCCCCGGAATCGTCGCTCCGGTGGGGGTCGAGCGCGCCGGCGGCGCGCCTGCGGCCGGTCGGGTTCCGACGGCCGCGTCCGCGCCGGTGAACGCCGGGTTGGCAGCGGTCGACGATTTTGTTACCAGCGCGTAGGCATTGTCGCTCGAGCATATTGTCGATAGACAAACAATTACTCGGCGCATTGTCGACAGTGCATAGTGTAATTATTTCGAGCACGTAACTTCTGCGTCACGCGGAAGTTTCGCCAGGCGGCCAACAATCCCTCGATTCCCACCGGAACCAGCCGTTTGGGTCCGTACGTCTTCCGGAATCCGAGGCGAACGGATGAGTGAGAAACAGGCGATCGTCGCTGGATGGGGTACGTCGGTATTGACACGGATGGGCCGACCTGTGATTGTGCTCAACGTCGATGCGCAGAGTGGGAAGTTTTGGGCGCCGATCGCGCCGCCTCCCGCTCGTCCTGCGCTCGACCTGCATTGTCAACCTCGGATGCCTGCGGGGACTTTTCGTGACCCAAAGCCAGAGTGCGCTGCCCGTGCCCGCCCAACGGCAGGGCCGCGACCCTCGGCAGATCGAGCGCCGACCGACCCGTCATAACCGCCATGGGCAGCCAATGCCCGGCGGTCGGGAAAGCGGGCAGCGCGCGGGCCGCCGGATCATCGACCAACTCCGTCTCATTGTCGCCGTGCCGCTCGTCGCCGTCGTGGTGTTCGCCGGCATCGCCCTCGTCAGCACCGTCCAGCAGGTGAACCGCACGCGGAACCTGCAGAACCTCGCCGCGCTCGCCTCCGAGGCGGGCGGCCTCGCCCACGCGCTCCAGCGTGAGCGGGCCGCGGCGGTGAGCGTGGTGCTGAACAAGACCAACCCGGCACCGCAGGTCGAGGCCTTCAACCAGCAGTTGATGCTGACCGACGACACCGCGCGCACCTACGCGGAGAAGCGCCGCTCGGTCAGCGGCAACGACGTGCTCGAACGCATCGACACCAGCCTCGCGTCGCTCGTCAAGGTCCGTGAGCAGGTGCGCAACAAGGACGCCAAGATCACTGTGTCCGGTCTGGCGTTCACCTACCGCATCCTGATCGCCGACCTGCTGACCTTCCGCGAGTCGGTGGCCCGCTCCGGCGCCCCGACCGACCTCGCCGACGAGATCCGCGCCGCCGCGGCGCTCTCCCGGGCCGCCGAGTCGCTCGGCCAGCAGCAGGTCGCGGTGCTCCGCGCCCTCGACGCGGGAGCGCTGACCCCGGCGCTCCAGGTGGAGATCACCGCGACGCGCACGAGCTTCACCGAGGCGTCGGTCGCGTTCAACCAGCTCGCCCCCGGCGAATGGCGGACCTGGTACGAGCAGGCCAGCACCGGTGAGCAGGTCGTCGCCGCGCAGCGCTTCCAGGACCAGGTCGCCCGCACCGCCGCCGGCCAGGGGATCGGCCTCGACGCGGTGGGCTGGATCAACGCGATGTCCGGCTGGTCGGGCCTGCTCTACCAGGTGGAGCAGAAGGTCGACGACGCGGTCGTCGGCAAGGTCCAGGAGCTGCGCGACGACCAGATGACCCAGGCCGCGATCCAGATCGCCGCCGTGGCCGCCGTGCTGCTCATCGCGATCATCCTCACCGGTATGGTCGCGCGGCGCATCACGCGGCGCCTGCGCTACCTGCACGACGCCGCCCGCACCGTCGCCTACGACCAGCTGCCGGCGGTCGTCGCCGAGCTGCGAGCCGCCGCGCCCGGCACGGTCGACCCGGACGAGGTCGCCGACCGGGCCTCGGCAACGCTGGTCGTATCCGGCGCCGACGAGGTCGCCGACGTGGCCAGCGCCTTCCGCGCGGTCCACCGCGAGGCGGTCCGGATCGCCGGTGAGCAGGCCGTCATGCGGTCCAACGTCGCCGAGATCTTCGTCCACCTGTCCCGCCGCGAGCAACGACTGGTCGACGCCGTGCTCGCCCAGGTCGACCGGGTCGAGCGGGACGAGACCGACCCCGACCGGCTGCAACAGCTGTACCAACTGGACCACCTCGCCACCCGCATGGCCCGGATCAACCTGAGCCTCCTGGTGCTGGGCGGCTCCGGGGCGGCCCGCATCCGGCGCGAGGACGCGCCGCTCGGCAAGGTTCTCCAGGCGGCCATCTCGCAGATCGAGCACTACGTCCGGGTCCGCTTCGGCAGCATCGACGACGACGTCGCCGTGGTCGCCGAGGCGGTCGACGAGATCGTGCACCTCCTGGCCGAGCTGCTGGACAACGCGACCGGCTACTCCCCGCCGGAGTCGGACGTCTGGGTCACCGCCCGGGGGCTCGGCGACCGGATCATCATCCAGATCGTCGACTCCGGCGTCGGCTTGGCGCCGGCCCGCCGCGCGCAGCTCAACGACCTGCTCGAGGAGCCGCCCGCGATCGACATCGCCGCGGTCCGCGCCATGGGTCTCACCGTGGTCGGGCACATCGCCGCGCGGTACAACATCCTCGTCCAGCTGCGTCCCGGCCAGCACACCGGCACGCTCGCCGAGGTGACGATCCCCAGCACCGTGTTCCGCCCGATCATGGCGTCGGAGCGGCAGCCGCAGCTGGCCCCGGTCGGCGGCGGCGGGGGCGAGAGCGCGCCGCGCCCGGCGAACGACCTGTTCACGCCGCAGCCCCAGCAGCCGCCCGCCGCGTCGCCGGACAACAGCCTCTTCTCGGTTCCCACGCAGGAGATCCGCGCGGTGCCGCACGCGCAGACGATGGCCATGCCGATGATGGCCGCGCCGTCGATGGCCGCGCCGCCGCAGGGGTACGCGCCGCCGCAGGACTACCCGCCACAGGACTACCCGCCACAGGGGTACCAGCAGCAGGGGTACCAGCAGCAGGGGTACCAGCCGCAGGGGTACCAGCCGCAGGAGTACCAGCAGCAGGGGTACCAGCCGCAGGGCTACCAGCAGCCGACCCCGATGCCCGCGGCGGCGCCACCGCCGCCCGGCCCGGGCGCCTGGCCCCCGTTGCCGCCGCCCGACGTCCCGGCCGTGCTCGCCGCGGTCGCGGACGAGTCGATCGAGCTGCCCATCTTCAAGTCGGTCAACGGGTGGTTCCGGGTCGAGTCGTCGGCAGCGGCAGCGGTCGCGGTGGAGACCACGGTCGCCGAGCCGGTGAACTGGGAGACCAGTGCCGACACCGGCTGGCGGGCGGCCCAGCAGGCCGCCACCCCGCAGGTCAGCTCCACCACGTCGTCCGGCCTGCCGGTTCGCGCGGCGGGGCGGCACCTGGTGCCCGGCGCCGCCGAGCCGTCCGCGGCGGAGCGGGCGGCCGCCACCGGCAGCAGCGCGCCGCGTCGCGACCCCACCAAGGTCGCCGCCGCGATGTCCGCCTACGCCCGCGGTGTGGCCAACCGGCGTACCCCGGCGAACTGAACCACGTGAGGAAACGAGAGGACCACTTCTGTGACCGACCCGAGGGATCTCGGTTGGCTGCTGGACAGTTTTGCGAGCCGTACGCCTGACGTCGCCCACGCGCTGGCGATCTCGACGGACGGTCTCGTGCTGGCCCATACCCGGGCGCTGCCCCGCGACCGGGCCGACCAGCTCGCCGCCACCGGCAGCGGCCTTGTCGCGCTGCTCGCCGGCGCGGCCCGGTTCTTCGAGGCCGGCAGCGTGATCTCGAACGTGACGCAGCTCGACGGCGGCTTCATGTTCTGCATGGCGTTCAGCGACGGCGCCTCGCTGCTCGTGCTCGCCTCGCCGAACGCCGACGTCGGCAAGGTCTCCTACGAGATGACCGACCTGGCGAACCGCATCGGTGACGCGCTGACTCCGGCTGTGCGGGGACCGTCGTTGTGACCGAGCCAGCACGTCGCGGCCGGCCCACCGCAGTCAAGATCATCATCGCGGGTGGCTTCGGCGCGGGCAAGACCACGCTGGTCGGGTCGATCTCCGAGATCCCGCCGGTCACCACCGAAGCGCTCATGACCACCGCCAGCATGGCGCATGACGACGCGACGCTCGTGCCCGACAAGGGCAGCACCACGGTCGCCATGGACTTCGGGCGCATCACGCTCTACCAGGACCTGGTGCTGTACCTCTTCGGTACCCCGGGCCAGAAGCGGTTCTGGTTCATGTGGGACGAGCTGTGTCGCGGCGCCATCGGCGCCGTGGTCATCGCCGACACCCGCCGGCTCGCGGACTGCTTCGGGGCCATCGACTTCTTCGAGAACCGGCGGCTGCCGTACGTCATCGCGGTGAACAACTTCGAAGGCTCGGCGCGCTACCACCTCGAGGACATCCGGGAGGCGCTGGCCATCCACCGCAGCGTCCCCATGCTCGACGCCGACGTGCGCTCCCGGGCGTCGGCGAAGGAGATCCTCGTGACCGTCACCGAACACGCGCTGACGCTGCGCACCGGCGTGCGCCGGTAACGCGTCAGCCCAACCCTCCCAGCTCAGCCCCCCAGCTCAGCCCCAAAGAATGCACCTCAAGAGGAGACCCATGTCCCTGCACGGACGCTGGACCAGAGCCGTCAGCGCAATCATGGCGACCGGCCTGCTGCTCGCCGCGGCCGGCTGTGCCAAAGACGAGGAGTCGGGGAGCGCCGGCACGGCCTCGACCCTGAAGATCGGCTTCCTCGGTTCACTCAGTGGCACCTACCAGGCGGTCGGCACCGACCTGAAGAAGGGCTTCGAGCTCTACCTCAAGATGCACGACAACAAGCTCGGCGGCCACCCGATCGACCTGAAGGTCGCCGACGAGGGCGACGGCGTGGACACCGCGGTGCCCGCCGCCACCAAGCTCATCAAGGAAGAGAAGGTCCTCGCGCTGACGGGCATCGTCGGCGGTGGCTCGGTGGCCGGCGTCGCGGGGCTGCTCAACGAGGCGAAGGTGCCGCTCATCGGCTCCAACGGCCGCCCGGACCTCAAGGACGTCAGCCGGGTCTGGACCACGAGCTTCATGTCGACGGACCCCGGCCAGTCGATCGCGCAGTACATCAAGGACAAGGTGGACGGCCCGGTCTTCGCGATCGGCCCGAACTACCAGGGTGGCTTCGACGAGGTCGGCGGCTTCACCACCGAGTTCGCCAAGATCGGCGGCAAGCTGGCCAACCCCGACGGCAAGACGCTGTGGACGCCGTTCCCGACGACCACCAACTTCCTGCCCTACCTGTCGCAGGTCAAGGCGGCCAACGCGAAGGCCGTCTACACCTTCTACGCCGGCAAGGCCGCGATCGACTTCGTGAAGCAGTACAAGCAGTCCGACGCGAAGGACATCCCGCTGTACGGCGCCTTCCTCACCGAGGGCTCGGTCCTGCAGGCCGAGGGTGACTCCGCGCTCGGCGTCTACACCGTCTGCAACTACTCGCCCGACCTCGACAACGAGGAGAACCGCAAGTTCGTCGCCGCCTGGCAGCAGGCCTACCCGGACGCGACCCCGACCACGTACGCGATGGCGTCCTACGACGCGGCGGCCGTGCTCGACCGGGCCATCGCGGCGGCCGGCGACAACGTCACCTCGGAGACGATCAACGAGCAGGTCGGCAAGCTGGGTCAGATCTCCAGCCCGCGTGGCCAGTGGCAGTTCGGCAAGAACCACGCGCCGATCCAGAAGTGGTACCTGCGTCAGGTCAAGAGCGACGGCCGGGCCATCGCGAACGTGCTGGTGCAGGATCTCGCGACGGTCGGTGCCTAGCTCAGTTGGACGCTTACCTGATCCCGGCGGTCGACGGCGTGGCGTACGGCTTGTTGCTGTTCGTCGTCGCCGCCGGGCTCACCCTGGCCTTCGGCGTGGGTGACGTGCTCAATCTCGCGCACGGGACACTGTTCGTGTTCGGTGCGTACGCCGCCGCCAAGGTCAATGACGGCACCTGGCTCTCCCTCGCGCTCGCGGTGCTCGTCGGCACCGCGGCCGCGGGGGCCGGGGGCGCGCTGCTGGCCCTGATGCTCGCGCCGATCTCCGGCCGCGGCCACCTCGCGCAGGCGCTGCTCACGTTCGGCGTCGCGCTGGTGTTCAGCCGGCTGCTCGTGCTCGTGTTCGGCCCCGACGACCTGCCCGTGGTCGTGCCGAAGTCGATCGACCGCGCGGTCGACTTCGCCGGGCACAGCTACCCGGGGTACCGGCTGGCCTTCATCGGCGTCGCGGCGCTCATCGCGGTCGGCCTGTGGCTCGTCGTCACCCGGACCCGCGCGGGCAGCTTCGTCCGCGCGACCGTCGACGACCGTGACATGGTCGCGACCCTGGGCGTCAACCCGGCCACGGTGCGCGTCAGCGTGCTGGCCGCGGGCGGCGCGCTCGCCGGGCTGGCCGGCGCCCTCGGCGCGCCGATCATCGGGCCCGGTCCGAAGACCGCCGACCTGGTGCTGCTGCTGTCGCTCGTGGTCGTCGTCCTCGGCGGCATGGGCTCGATCGGCGGCGCGTTCCTGGCCGCGATCGCCGTCGGCGAGATCCACACCCTCGGCGCGGCGAAGGCCGACTTCCAGATGTTCCAGCCGTTCGCGATGTTCGGCGCGATGGCGATCGTGCTGGCGCTCCGCGCGACCGGCCTCCTCTCCCGGCGGGCGGCATGAACGGCAGGCTTCTTCGAGTGCTCCGGATCGCGGCGGTGCCGGCGGTCCTGCTCCTGCTGGTGTCGTTCACGTGGACGTTGGCCGACTACGCGCAGGCGACGATCGCCAGGGTCCTCATCATCGGCCTGCTCGCGGTCTCCGTCGCCCTGCTGACCGGCACCGCCGGCCTGCCGACGCTCGGCCAGACCGCGCCGTACCTCGTCGGCGCGTACACGGCGGCCAACCTGGTCGACCTCGACATGGACATCGCGGTCGTGCAGCTGCTGGCCGCGGCCGGCGCCGGCGCGCTGTTCGCCCTGATCACCGCCCCGATCGTGGTCTACGCCCGGGGCGTCGTGGTGCTGATGATCACGCTGGCGCTCGGCGAGCTGACGTACACCCTGGCCGGCCAGTGGAAGGCGATCACCGGCGGCACCGACGGCAAGCTGGCGTTCGCCCGCCCCTACCCGGTGCCCGGCCTCGCCAAGCTCGACAGCGACGCCGACGTGTACCTCTACGTCCTGATCGTGGTGGCCGTCCTGGTCGGCGTGGTGCTGCTGGTGCTGCGCTCCCCGGCCGGCGCCCTGCTGCGGGCGACCCGCGACGACGACGCCCGGATGCGCGCCAGCGGCCACCCCGTCGCCGGCTACCTCACCGCCGCGTACGTCGGGGCCGGTGCCCTGGCCGGCGCGGCCGGCTCGCTCATCGTCACCGTCGACCAGTTCGTGTCGCCGGGCACCGGCGGGTTCGAGGTGTCGGCGCTGATCCTGCTGGCGGTCACCATCGGCGGGGCCACGTCGATGATCGGCGCCGTGGTCGGCGCGGCCCTCGTCGTGCTGACCCGCGACTGGCTGGGCAGCTACTGGCCCGGCAACGCCCCGCTCCTGCTCGGGGTGCTGTTCATCCTGTGCGTGTACCTCCTGCCGCGCGGCCTGCTGGGAAGGCGGAACGCATGAGTGGTTCCGGAGCGAAGCGGAGGACGCATGAGCGGTGAACTGCTCTCCGTGGCCGGTCTGGGCCGCCGCTACGGCGACCTCACTGCGCTCGACGACGTGAGCCTGCGGCTCGAGCCGGGCGAGCGCCGGGCCCTCATCGGCCCCAACGGCGCCGGCAAGAGCACCCTGCTCAACCTGGTCGCCGGCGGCCTGCGCCCGTCGTCCGGCCGCATCCACTTCGGCGGCCGGGACGTGACGTCGCTCGGCCCGGCCCGCCGGGCCCGGCTCGGCGTCGGCCGCACCCACCAGCACCCGGCCGTCTGGTCCAGCCTGTCGGCCCTCGACAACGTGCTGGTCGCCGGCCGCCGGCCGTGGGGCCGCCTGCGCCCGGGCGGCCGCGCCCGCGCCCAGGAGCTGCTCGCGTCGGTCGGCCTCGACGCCGTGGCCGCCACCCAGGCCGGCTCGCTGTCGCACGGCCAGCGCCGCCAGCTGGAGCTGGCCATGGCCCTGGCCGGCGAGCCGCGCCTGCTGCTGCTCGACGAGCCGGCGGCCGGCCTGGCCCCGCCGGAGGTCGAGCTGCTCGCCGGCCTGCTCGCGGAGCTGCCCGGCACGGTCGCGATCCTGCTGGTCGAGCACCATCTCGACCTCGTCTACGGCTTCGCGGACCGGGTGACCGTCCTGCACTCCGGCAAGCACGTCCACACCGGCACCGTCCCCGAGATCCGTTCCTCGCCGGAGGTCGCCGCCGCCTACGCGGGAGTCGCCCCATGACGCTCACGATCTCGGGCCTGCACGCCGGCTACGGCGGCGGCACCGTCCTGCACGGTGTCGACCTCCAGGTCCCGCAGGGCACCGCGCTGGCCGTGCTGGGCCGCAACGGCGCCGGCAAGACGACGCTGGTGCACACGATCGCCGGCCTGCTGCGTGCCCGCGAGGGCCGCGTGGTCCTCGGCGACCGCGACCTGACCGGCCGCCCGGCCCACAAGGTCGCCCGCGCCGGCGTGGGCCTGGTGCCGCAGGGCCGCCGCGTGTTCGCCAGCCTGACCGTCGCCGAGCACCTCCACCTGTCCCGCCGCCCCGGCGACTGGACCGTGGCGAAGGTGCTGGAGCTGCTGCCGCGCCTCGGTGAGCGGCTGCGCAACAAGGGCAACCAGCTCTCCGGCGGCGAGGCCCAGATGCTGGCGATCGCCCGCGCGCTGCTCACCCAGCCGCGCCTGCTGCTGCTCGACGAGCCCTGCGAGGGCCTGGCGGTGGAGCTGGCCGCCCGCGTCCGCGCGGTGGTGGCCGAGCTCTCCCGGGGCGGCCTGACGGTCCTGCTGGTGGAGCAGCAGCCGGAGCACGCCCTGGCGGTGGCCGACCACGTAGCGCTCCTGTCCGACGGCCGCGTCGTGGCGACCCACACGGCCGACGAACTGCGCGCGGCCCCGCACCTGGCGGACCAGGTCCTGAGCGTCACAACCCACGCCTGACCGCCGGCGTCCCACACCGCCCGGCGGGAGCGGGGGCATCACGCAGCGTGAGTGGGGCAGTAGAGATCGTGAAACTTCGATAGGTTGCCGGCCATGGCGAACCTCTCCTATCCACTGCCCCACGCCCCGACGCTCTACGCGCCGCTGCCCCAGCTGACCGAGATCCAGCGCGACCAGGCCGTCGCGCAGGTGGAGGCGGCCGACGGCAGCGTCGCGTACGTCGTCACCCGCTACCAGGACGTGCGCACCGTCCTCGTCGACCCGCGGTTCAGCCGGGCCGAGGCGGCCAAGCTCCCGGACGGCGCCGCCGAGTTCGGCCTCGGCGACCTCGCCAGCGAGTCCATCGTGGCCATGGACCCGCCCGAGCACACCCGGCTGCGCAAGCTCGTCGCCCGGGCCTTCACCGCCCGCCGCGTCGAGGAGCTGCGGCCCCGAGCGGCCGACATCGTCGAGCGGCTCATCGACGAGCTGGAGGCCGGCGAGCGCCCGGTCGACCTCGTCGAGCACTTCTCGCTGGCGCTGCCGGTCCAGGTCATCTGCGAGCTGCTCGGCGTGCCGGCCGAGGACCGCGACCGCTTCCACGGCTGGTCCGACGCGCTCATGAGCGGGCCGGGCGCCGACCCGCAGGTCACCGGCGCCGCCCTCCAGGCGATGGGGGAGTACTTCGGCGGCCTCATCTACGCCAAGCGCGCCCAGCCCGCCGACGATCTCATGACCGCGCTCATCGCCGCGCGCGACGAGCACGACAAGCTCACCGAGCGGGAGCTGGTGACCCTCAGCCTGGGCATCCTCATCGGCGGCCACGAGACCACCGCGAACCAGATCAACATGATCCTGCTGACCCTGCGCCGCTTCCCCGAGGAGGACGCGCGGCTGCGCGCCGACCCGTCGCTCATCCCCGGCGCGGTCGAGGAGCTCATGCGGTTCGTGCAGCTCGGCGACGGCGCCACCTCATTGCCGCGGGTCGCGACCGAGGACGTGGTGCTCAGCGGGGTCACCATCCCGAAGGGCTCGATCGTGCTGCCGGCGATCGCGGCGGCCAACCGTGACCCGCGCAACACCGAGTCGCCGGAGCGCCTCGACGTGGCCCGGCCCGACGTGTCGCACCTGAGCTTCGGCGCCGGCGTGCACCACTGTCTCGGCGCGCAGCTGGCCCGGATGGAGCTCCAGGAGGCGCTGCGCGGGCTGTTCACGCGGCTGCCCGGCCTGCGGGTCGCGGTGCCGGACGAGGAGCTGCGCTTCAAGCAGGGCATGATCGTGCGCTCGGTGGAGGCGCTGCCCGTGACATGGTGATCCACTTCGCAGGAGCGACGCTGTTGCAACCCCTTGGCAACAGCGCAACCCCGGCAATAGGCTGCGCGCGGGAGGAACACCATGCCAGCAGTAGCCATGCACATCTCGAACGGGATCATCGACAACCCGATCGCGCTGCTCTTCGCCGGGGTTGCGCTCGCCGGGCTGGTTCTGTGCTTCGTGATGGGCCGCCGCGAGCTCGACGACCGCCTGGTGCCGATGGCCGGGCTCGTCGCCGCGTTCATCTTCGCGGTCCAGATGCTGAACTTCCAGGTCCTGCCCGGGGTCAGCGGGCACCTGCTCGGCGGCACGCTCGCCGTCATGCTCGTCGGCCCGTACCTCGGGGCCATCTGCGTCGCGATCGTGCTCATCGTCCAGGCGCTGATCCTCAGCGACGGCGGCGTCACCGCCCTCGGGCTGAACATCACCAACATGGCGCTGATCGGCGCCGCCGCCGGCTACCTGCTCGTCGCCCTGCTGCTGCGGGTCCTGCCCCGCGCGACCTGGGCACTGGCGGCCACCGCCGTGATCGCCTCGGTCGTGTCGGTCACGATCGCCTCGCAGGGCTTCGTCCTGGAGTACGCGCTGGGCGGCGCGACGGACGTCGGGCGCTCCATCGGCGGCATCGCCGCCGCGATGGGCGGCGTCCACGTGCTCATCGGCCTCGGTGAGGGGATCATCACCGCGATCACGGTGTCGTACGTCGCGAAGGTCCGCCCCGACCTGGTCTACGCCGTGCGGAACCTCCAGCGTCCGGTCACCGCCCCGCAGCAGCAGGAGGCAACGGCATGAAGAAGTCGACCTGGTTCATCCTGACCGGCCTGGTCGCCGCGCTGCTGCTGGCCGGCGTCGTCAGCAACTTCGCCTCCGGCCACCCCGACGGACTCGACTCGGTCGCCCGCGAGGGCTGCACGTTCGACGACCAGGACCAGATCACCGGCGGCAACTGCATGGCGCAGGCCGAGACCGACAACCTGACCAAGGACAGCCCGCTCGCCGGCTACTCGGTGAAGGGCATCTCGAACGAGTTCCTGTCCACCGGCCTGTCCGGCGTGCTCGGCGTGCTCATCACGTTCGGGGTCGGCGCCGGCGCGTTCTGGCTGCTCAAGGCGGGCCGCAAGAAGGAACAGAAGGTCTGAGGTGGGCGCCGGCCACAGTCATGCGCTGTTCGTGCACCGGCACTCGCCGGTGCACGACCTGCCGCCCGAGGTGAAGATCGCCGCCAGCGTCCTGTTCACGGTCGCCGTCGTGGCCACGCCCCGCGAGGCGATCTGGGCGTTCGGCGCCTACCTGCTGGTGGTCGTGGCGGTGGCGCTCGTCGCCCGCATCGGCCTGGGCTGGCTGGCGCTGCGCTCGCTCATCGAGCTGCCGTTCATCCTGCTCGCGTTCGCCCTGCCATTCCTTGGTACCGGGGAGAAGGTGGAATTTCTCGGAATGAGCCTCTCCGAGGACGGGCTGTACGGCGCCTGGAACATCCTGGCCAAGGGCACGCTCGGCGTGTTCTCGTCGCTGCTGCTCGCCGCCACCACCAGCCCCCGCGACCTGCTGCTCGGCCTGGACCGGCTGCGCTGCCCGCAGTTGGTGACGCAGATCGCGACGTTCATGCTGCGGTACCTCGACGTCCTCGCCGAGGAGGGGCGGCGCATGCGCATCGCCCAGCGCTCCCGCGGGTACGACCCCCGCTTCCTGTGGCAGATCAAGGGCTTCGCGACCGGCATCGGGGCGCTGTTCCTGCGCGCCTTCGAGCGGGGCGAGCGGGTGTACCTCGCGATGGTCTCCCGCGGCTACGAGGGCCGCATCCCGCTGGCGATCGCCGGCACCGGCGCGACCGCCGGGCAGTGGGCGGCGGCGGCCGGCGTCCCGCTCGTGGCGGCGGCGATCGCGACGGTAGCGTTGCTGCGGTGACGACCCCCAGCCTCGAGGTCCGTGACCTGCGGTTCGCCTACCCCGACGGGCACGTCGCCCTGCACGGCGTCGACCTGACCGTGCCGGCCGGCGAGCGCGTCGCCGTGCTCGGCCCGAACGGCGCCGGCAAGACCACGCTCGTGCTGCACCTCAACGGCATCCTCCACGCGACCGGCCCGTCCACCGGCGTAGCTGACTCGGGCGGCACGGTGACCGTCGCCGGCCTGACCGTCGACCCGAAGGACCGCGCCTGCCTCAAGGAGATCCGCCGCCGGGTCGGCATCGTCTTCCAGGACCCCGACGATCAGCTGTTCATGCCGACCGTGGGGGAGGACGTGGCGTTCGGCCCGGCCAACCTCGGCCTGCGCGGCGACGAGCTGGCCGCCCGGGTCGACGAGGCACTCGCCGCGGTCGGCATGGGCGAGCACCGCGACCGCGCCCCGCACCATCTGTCGTTCGGCCAGCGCCGCCGGGTCGCGGTCGCCACCGTGCTGGCGATGCGGCCGGAGATCCTGGTGCTCGACGAGCCGTCGTCGAACCTCGACCCGGCCAGCCGGCGCGAGCTGGCCGGCATCCTGCGCGAGCTGCCGGTGACGGTGCTCATGGTGACCCACGACCTGCCGTACGCGCTGGAGCTCTGCTCCCGCTCGGTGATCCTCGACGCCGGCCGGATCGCGGCCGACGGCCCGACCCGCGAGCTGCTCGCCGACGCCGACCTGCTGGCCGAGCACCGCCTCGAGCTCCCGTTCGGGTATACCGTCACGGCATGAGCGAGTCCGCGACCTGGACCAGGGTCAACGACGGCTGCTTCGAGCTGGACCTGCTCACCGCCAGCTACCGCCGGCACGCCTTCACCCGGCACAGCCACGCCACGTTCGCGATCGGCGTCGTGGTGCGCGGCGAGGAGCAGTTCCACTACCGCGGCGAGCTGCGCCGCGCGGGCGTCGGCAGCCTCGCCATCCTGGAGCCCGGCGAGCCGCACGACGGGATGGCCACCACCGCCGAGGGTTGGGCCTATCGGGTGCTGTACCCGAGCGAGGCCATGCTGCTGGACGGGCGCTCCAGCCGTCCGTCGTTCCGCGAACCGATCGTGCACGACGCCCGCTCGGTACAACTGCTCCGGCACGCGCACGAGGAGCTCACCGCCGGCGTGGACCCCCTCGCCGCCCACTCCCGGCTCGCCTGGGCCTTCGAGGCGATCGTCGCGCG
The DNA here is from genome assembly GCF_040605515.1 of Dactylosporangium sp. NPDC005572. NCBI lineage: Bacteria > Bacillati > Actinomycetota > Actinomycetes > Micromonosporales > Micromonosporaceae > Dactylosporangium > Dactylosporangium sp. NPDC005572. The sequence goes on from NZ_JBEXCY010000002.1 coordinate 64,312, forward strand.
GCACGGGTCGACCGGCGCTTCCCGCGCGCCGCTGCGGCCGTCCGACGCGGCCGCCGCCCGGAAGGTCGCCGAGATCCGCGACCGGCTCATGGCCGACCTGCGCTGCGCGCCGAGCCTGCGGGAGCTGGCGGCCGGGGTGGAGCTGTCGCCGTACCACATGCTGCGCGTCTTCCGCGACGCCACCGGGTTCCCGCCGCATGCCTGGCTGGTCCTGGAGCGGGTCTGCCGGGCCCGGCACCTGCTCGCCGCCGGCCACCCGCCGGCCGAGGTGGGCAGCGCCGTCGGCTTCGCCGACCAGGCCCACCTCACGCGCTGGTTCAAGCGCGTGACCGGGGTCACTCCAGCGGCATTCCGCAACAGCGTTCAAGACCCGGCGCGCCGCCCCGCGTGATGCTGCGGGCATGAGTCGTCGCGGATGGATCCTCTTCGCCGCCATGTGCGTCGTGTGGGGCATCCCCTACCTGCTGATCAAGATCGCGGTACGTGAGATCGGCCCGGCCGAGCTGGTCTTCGTCCGCACCGCGATCGGCGCCGTCCTGCTGCTGCCGATCGCGCTCGCCCGCAAGGAGCTGCGCGCGTCCCTGAAGCCCTGGCTGCCGCTGCTCGTCTACACGGTGGTGGAGATCGGCCTGCCCTGGCTGCTGCTCTCCGACGCCGAACGGCACGTCGACAGCTCGTTCACCGGCCTGGTCATCGCCGGGGTGCCGCTGGTGGCGGCGGTCCTGGCCCGCCTGTCCTCGCGGGCCGAACGCCTGACCGCGGCCCGGGTGGGCGGCCTGCTCACCGGCTTCGCGGGCGTTGCCCTGCTGATGGGCTTCCACGTGGGTACCGGGGGAGTCGTGCCGCTGCTCGAGCTCGTCGGCGTGGTCGTCTGCTATGCCGCCGGCCCGCTCATCATCGAGCGCTGGCTGACCGACGTGCCCCGCTACGGCGTCGCGGCCGCGTCGCTGGTCGTGGGCGCGGTGCTGTTCGCGCCGGTGGCCGTCCCGTCGCTGCCCGACCTGGCCCGGACGGTCTCCGCCGGCCCGGCGCTGGCGGCCCTGGCGCTGGCGGTGATCTGCACGGCGCTGGCGTTCGTGCTGTTCTTCGCGCTGGTCGCGGAGGTGGGCGGGGTCCGCGCCACGGTGATCACGTTCGTGAACCCGGCGGTGGCGGTGGTGCTGGGCTTCCTGGTCCTGGACGAGGAGGTGACGGTCCTGACGGGGGCGGCGTTCGTCCTGATCCTGGCGGGTTCGTTCCTGGCGACCCGCCGCCCCGTGGAGCCGGATCCGGCGGCTCGACCGGCGGACCCGGCCGAGGCCCGGGTTCCATGACCGCTGGCGGGTTCCGGCTGCCACGGCAACCAGAACCCGCCATCGATGGTGACGCCGGGGCTCAGCGGCCCGGCACGGTCACCAGTCCTGCATCCAGGGGAGCTTCGCGTCGAGCCAGTCGTTGAGCCGGGCGACCTGGTCGACGTCGCTGTCGAGCCAGCTCACCTGGCCGGTCATGGCGATGATCGCGAACACGATCGCGGTACCGCCGGCCAGCACGCCCAGCGCGCCGAGGCCGCGGCCGGCCACGCCCGGGCGGGCGCCCGCGATGATGCCGGCGAACGAGAACATGAGCCCCAGCGCGCCGATCGGGAGCGCCGACGGCGCGAGCAGGCCGGTCAGGGACACCGCGACCGCGGCGAGGCCGAGCATCAGGCCGAACGTCGCGAGCAGGCTCGCGCGGGCCGGGGCCGGCCGCAGGTCCGGGGCCGGTGCGGGGGCCGGGCTGACCGGTGCCGCCGGAGCGGCCGGCGCCTCGCGGTCGATGCTGCGCCGCGTGGCGAGCCGGTCGGTGTCGCTGTCCAGCACACCCACCGCCGGAATGCGCTTCGTCGTGCGCTCCCGCGTCTCGGCGCGGTCGTCCACGCCGTCACGGTCGCGGTCGACCTTGCGTTCGGTGGTCTCCAGCCGGTCCTCCACGCCGTTGCCGTCGCGGTCGGCCCCGGTGCGCCCGCCGAACAGCTGCCCGATGCGTGCCACGTGAGTTCACCTCCAAGGTGCGCCCGGCCCGCACGCCCGGGGGTCGGTGTGCGGTGGATCGGGCGGATGGACAGCAGGTACCCAGGGGCCCTCGGTCTCAATCGGGGGTGAACCGTTTGGGGGGTTTTCGCCCGGGTACTGCGGGCTCATGGAACGTGGAAACACGAAGCACGGCGTGGCCCTGGACGACCAGATGCGCGGCGAGACCTCCGGCGGCGGTGCGCCGGACGCGACCCTCGCACGCCCGATCGGTACACCCGTCGGGATGACTCCCGAAGACGTGGAGGCCCGCAGCGAGCTCGGCCGCTGCATCCCGAAGGCGAGCCTGCCCGGCGACCGCGACGACCTCATCGCCGGCGCGACCGAGATGAACGCGCCCGACGAGGTGATCGACGTGCTCGGCCGCCTGCCGGAAGGCGAGGTGTACGACACCGTGTACGAGGTCTGGGCCGCGCTCGGCGGGCGCAACGAGGACCCGGCGCGCCGGCCCTAGGACACCTTCCTGAGGAGCCGGTGCTGCTCGACGACCGGCACGGAGAGGGTCTTGTACCCGACCTTGTCGAACAGCACGGTCATCTGGTCGCCGGCGTAGGAGAGCACAACGCCCTTGCCCCATTCGCCGTGCCTGACCTCGCTGTGGATCGGGAACGGCACGTCGCCCGCCGCCGCCTCCCCGGCGGCGGCGCTTCCGTCGGCGCAGTTGTCGCAGTGGCCGCACCTCGCCGGCAGGTGCTCCCCGAAGTACGCCAGCAGCGCCTGGCCCCGGCAGAGCTCGGTCTCCGCGAAGTTGCGCATCATGTCGAGGCGCGACCGGGACACCGTCTGCTGCCGCTCGGCCTGCGCGTCCGCCAGCTCGGCCGCGCGGGCCGGGACCGGCGCCCAGCGGGGCGCCTTGACCTTGCCGCCGCTGAGCATCCGGGCGCCGCCGACCTCCTCCAGGAGGGTCAGCAGCTGGCCCAGCTTGCGCGCGCCGAGCCCGGTCTTCTCCTCCAGCTCGTCGCGGGTGAGCGGGGTGTCGGCGGCGCGCAGCAGCGCGGCCAGGTCGGCGACCTCGTCCCGGTCGACGGAGACGTTGGTGAAGAACTTGCGCAGGCCGCTGTCCTCGGTGCGGTGCAGCAGCAGCACGTGCGCCGGCTGCCCGTCGCGGCCGGCCCGGCCGATCTCCTGGAGGTACGAGTCGGGGGAGTCGGGCAGCGAGACGTGGTTGACCCAGCGGATGTTCTTCTTGTCGATGCCCATGCCGAACGCCGTCGTGGCCACCATGATCGGCACCTCGTCGGCGAGGAACGCCTCGTGCGCCCGCTCGCGTTCGCCGGCGCTCATGCCGCCGTGGTACGCGACGGCGTCGAAGCCCTCGCGTTGGAGGCGCTCGGCCAGCTCCTCGGTGGCGCGCCGGGTCGGCGCGTAGATGATGCCGGGCGGGGTCGACTCGCGCACCCGCGCGACCAGGCGCCGCCAGCGGGTCTCCTCGTCGGGGCAGTGCACCGACTCCAGGTACAGGTTCGACCGGTCCAGCCCCGTCACCACGACCTCCGGGTCGCGCATGCCGAGGCGTTCGACGATGTCCTCCCGTACCGGCGGGGAAGCGGTCGCGGTCAATGCCACCACCGGCGGCCGGCCGAGCTCGCGGATGAACTGGCCGAGCTGGAGGTAGTCGGGGCGGAAGTCGTGCCCCCAGGCGCTGACGCAGTGCGCCTCGTCGACCGCGACGAGGCTCGGCTTGAGGGCCTTGATCTGCGCGGCCCGCGCCGGGTCGGCGAACTGCTCGGGCGTCAGGAACACGAACTCCGCGTCGCCGGCCCGCAGCGCCTCCAGCGCCTCCGCCCGCTCGGTCTTGCCCTCGGCGCTCGACAGCCGGACCGCAACCAGCGACTCGTGATGGCGTGCGGTGAGCGACGCGATCTGGTCCTGCTGGAGCGCGAGCAGCGGCGAGATGACGATCGTCGGCCCCGGCAGCAGCGGCGCCGGCACCTGGTAGATCGCCGACTTCCCGGCCCCGGTCGGCAGCACCGCGAGCGCGTCGCGGCCCGCCATCAGGGCCTCCATGGCGCGCACCTGCTCGTCGCGCAGCCGCTCCCACCCGAAGCGCTCCCGCGCGACCCGACGCAGCTCGTCCGTGACCGTCATGGCCGCCTTCCTATCATCCGCCACAGCAGCCGCGGCTCCCCGGGCCACGCCTCTTCCAATGCCTCCACCGGTACCCGCCGGGCCGCGTACCGGAACGCGAGCAGCACGACGACGATGTCGTCGAGCGGCCCGATCACCGGCAGGAACTCCGGGATCAGGTCGATCGGGCTGGCCACCCACACCGCGGCGACCGCGATCGCGATCTTCGCCCGCCGCGGCACCCGCGGGTCCTTGCGCAGCCGGCGCGCCGCGGTCACGCAGTCCGGCAGGAACGACACCAGGTCCTTCGCGAGCCCCGGCGGGAGCCGCCGGGCCAGCAGGACCAGCACCGCCCAACTCACCACTACGACGGTGACGGTGACACCCAACCCGATCAGCCAGCCACGCATGGCTCCATTCTCTGATAGGACGGAACCATGCCTATCGAGACGCAGGGCGTGGTCGCACTGGGCAAGGGCCGCCCCGTCAGCCTGGAAACCGTCGTCGTCCCCGAGCCCGGCCCCGGCGAGGCCCGGGTCGAGGTGCAGGCGTGCGGCGTCTGCCACACCGATCTGCACTACCGGGAGGGCGGGATCACCGACGACTTCCCGTTCCTGCTCGGCCACGAGGCCGCCGGCATCGTCGAGTCGGTCGGGCCGGGCGTCACGTCGGTCGCGCCCGGCGACTTCGTGATCCTCAACTGGCGCGCGGTCTGCGGCGAGTGCCGGGCCTGCCTGCGCGGGCGGCCGTGGTACTGCTTCAACACCCACAACGCGAAGCAGAAGATGACGCTCGCCGACGGGACGCCGCTGACCCCGGCGCTGGGCATCGGCGCGTTCCTGAAGCACACGCTGGTCGCCGCCGGCCAGTGCACCAAGGTCGACCCGCGCGCCCCGGCGAAGGTGGCGGGCCTGCTCGGCTGCGGCGTGATGGCCGGCCTGGGCGCGGCCCTGAACACCGGCGGCGTCCGCCACGGCGACTCGGTGGCGGTCTTCGGCTGCGGCGGCGTCGGCAACGCCTCGATCGCCGCCGCTGCCCTGGCCGGCGCGACGACGATCATCGGCGTGGACGTCGACGTCCGCAAGCTCCAGTGGGCCGAGGACTTCGGCGCCACCCACGTGGTGAACTCCCGCGAGACCGACCCGGTCGAGGCGATCCGCGCCCTGACCGGCGGCTTCGGCGCCGACGTGGTGATCGAGGCGGTCGGCCTGCCGCAGGTGTACGAGCAGGCCTTCTACGCCCGCGACCTGGCGGGCACGGTGGTCCTGGTCGGCGTCCCGCGCCCGGACATGCAGCTGACCCTGCCGTTCCTGGAGGTGTTCGGCCGCGGCGGGGCGCTGAAGTCGAGCTGGTACGGCGACTGCCTGCCCTCCCGCGACTTCCCGACGATGATCGACCTGTACCTCCAGGGCCGCCTACCCCTGGAGAAGTTCGTGACGGAGACGGGCGAGCTCGGCGACGTGGAGGAGTCGTTCCACAAGATGGAGCGCGGAGAGGTCCTCCGCACCGTGATCATGCTCTAGCCCGCGCCCGCCCATGATCAAGGGAGCGTTCTGGCTGTCACGGCAGCCGGAACGCTCCCTTGATCATGGGCTCCTCTCGGCTTGATCGCGACGCGGTCCCGGTTCGTGCGCAGCCGCCCGGACAATGCCCCCGCCGCCCTGCCGCCCCGCCGCCCTGCCGCCCTGCCTTCGCGGGCCCGCGTCCGTCCCGCTTCTGCTCGCTGACGTCACCATGATCGATGGCGAGTTCTGGCTGTGATGGCAACCAGAACTCGCCATCGATCATGGCCGGCCCGGGTTGATCGCGATCTGAGCCCCGATTGAGCCTCCCGTTCCCGGCCTCTCCCGTTCCCGGCCTCTCCCGTTCCCGGCCGCGCGAGCCGCATTCCGTGCCGGCCCTGCTTGTTGAGGTCCTCAGCCCGGGTTGATCGCGATCTGAGCGCCGATCGAGCAGTGCGCCGCCCCTCCGCCTCTCAGCCCCTCCGGCTCCCCGCCGGGCCGGCCCGCGCCGCTGCCCCCGCCGTCCGGCCTTACGCCGCCGCCCGCGTTGTGGGTTGCTGGGACTGCGCTCAAGTTTGTATCGGGAAGGGGTTGTCGGCGATAGTCTTCCGATATATCGTCGAGGTATCAGCGATAGTCCTACGAAAGGGGAGCGACATGAGGTCGCGACACGGAGCATTCTTCGACGCCGGAGCCTGGCAACGAGGGTTCGGCAGCTTCCTCCCGCCCGGCGGCGGGCGCGGATGGGGGCCACACGGCCAGGGCGGCCGCGGTAGCGGCTGGGGCCGCGGGCGGGGCGGGCGCCCCAACGTCCGGCAGGCGGTGCTCGCGCTGCTGCACGAGCGCCCGATGCACGGATACGAGATGATCCAGGAGCTCGAGCAGCGCACCGGCGGCATCTGGCGGCCCAGCCCGGGCTCGGTGTATCCGACGCTCCAACTGCTGGAGGACGAGGGCCTCATCGTGGCCGAGGAGTCCGGCGGGCGGAAGCGGTTCGTGCTCACCGACGCCGGCCGGCCCGAGGCCGAGACGGCCGCGCAGAACGCGCCCTGGCAGGAGTACGGGGCGGAGAACGTCTCGCAGGCCCAGGAGTTCCGCGACGCCGCGATCGGGATCATGGATGCGCTGCGACAGGTCGGGTTCAACGGGACCAGCGAGCAGCGGGCGCAGGCGCTCGAGGTGCTGACCGAGACCCGGCGCAAGCTCTACGCCATCCTCGCCGACTGACGACGCGGCACCGGCAGCGGCGGCGACAGTCATGCGTTGGTGGACGGTAGCGGTTGCGGCGCCCGGGAAGCCGGCGCCGCAACCACAGGATCAGCGGGCGGCCGGTGCGCCGGGCGGGACGCCGTTGGACGAGGTCGGCAAGCCGTCCAGCGCACCCGCCGGCAACGGCCCGGAGAAGTGGTAGCGGGCAGCCCCGGGCCGCGACCGCCGGCTGAGCCCACCCGGGATGGAGGAGGTTGGTGCGGAACGGGCAGGGGTAGGGGGACGCGATGAAGGTCGCACTGCTCGGGCCGATCGCGTGGCGCACCCCGCCGCGCGCGTACGGCCCGTGGGAACAGATCGTCTCCCTGCTCGCCGAGGGCCTGGTCGCGCGCGGCGTCGACGTCACCCTCTTCGCCAGCCTCGACTCGGTCACCGCAGCCCGGCTCGACGGTGTCGTCCAGCACCCGTACAACGAGGACAGCAGCTACGACGGGCGGGTCTGGGAGGCCATCCACGTCGCGCACTGCTACGCGCGCAGCGGCGAGTTCGACCTCGTCCACAACAACCTCGACTGGCTGCCGCTGGCGATGGGCGAGTTCTGCCGCAGCCGGCTCGTCACCACCGTGCACGGCTTCTGCTCGCCGTCGATCCTTCCGGCGTACCAGCGGGCCCGCTCGGCGTACGTGTCCATCTCCGACGCCGACCGTGGCCCGGGCCTCGACTACGCCGCGACCATCTACCACGGCATCGACATGCGCCAGTTCCCGTACTGCGAGACCCCCGGCGAGGAGCTGGTGGCGTTCGGCCGCATCCACCCCGACAAGGGCACCGCCGAGGCCATCCGGATCGCCCGCTCGGCCGGCCGGCGGCTGCTGATCTGCGGTCCGGTGCACGATCGGCGCTACCACGAGGAGGAGGTGCTGCCGCACGTCGACGGGGCGTCGGTGGTCTACGCCGGCAACGTGGGTCCGGCCGATCGCGCGCGCATCCTCGGTACCGCGGCCGCACTGCTGCACCCGATCGGCTTCGCGGAGCCGTTCGGGCTCTCGGTCGTCGAGGCGATGGCGTGCGGCACCCCGGTCGTGGCGTATCCGCTCGGCTCGATGCCGGAGGTCGTCGACCCGGGCGTGACCGGCTTCCTGGCGGGCTCCGCCGAGGACGCGGTGGCGATCCTCGACGACGCGCTCAAGCTGGACCGCGCCCAGGTCCGCGCCCGCGCGACCGAGCGCTTCTCGGCCGACCGGATGGTCGACGACTACCTGGCCCTCTACCGGCGACTGCTCGGGTAGCTCTCCTCACGGCCCACCACGCCCGGAGCCGACGCCGTCCGGTGATGGGGTGCTGGCGCAGCGTCACGGTATGCCTCTAAGCTCTCCGGCGGAGGCAGACTGTGGGTAGCGTCAATATCACCGACCGGCTGGACGAGGTCGAGGAGCGCATCCTCGACTGGGACTTCGCCGGCGCCCGCGACCTCGCCCAGGGGCTGCTCGACGAGCCGGACCTGGCCGACGAGGACCGGGTGACCGCCCGCCGGCTGCTGGCCGAGGCGCTGCGCGAGCTCGGCGACCTCGCCGCCGCGTACGACCTGGCCGAGTCCGCGGCCACGAACGCCTCCCGGCTGCACGGCGCCGGCCACCCGGCCACGATCCACGCCCTCGCCGTGCTGGCCGCGGTCCGGCACGACTACGACGAGCGCGACGAGGCCGAGCGGCTGTACCACGCCGTGCTCGACAGCGGCCTCGACGAGGAGTCGGACTCGCTGCACCGGGCGATCCTGCTGGCCCGGGCCAACCTGGCCCTGCTCCAGCGCGACAAGGGCGACCGCAGGCTGGCCCTGACCATGCTCAACGCGGCCTACGTGATCCACCGCCGCGAGTACGGCGCCGACGACCTCGACACGATCCGCATCGCCGCCGAACTGGCCGCGCTGCACCACGCGGACGGCGACCTGAACGCGGCCCGCCGGCTGTTCACGCTGGCGCACGCCTCGGCGCGGGCGCGGCTGGGGTCGCGGCACGCGTTCACCAAGGCGGTGGAGTGGGAACTCGCCGCGGTCGAGCCGCCGATGCCCTCGGCCCCGGTCTCGGGCGTGCCGGTGTCGGCGATTCCGGTGTCGTCCGGCCCGGTGTCGGCCCGCCGCCCCTCGGCGCCCCCGGCCCAGTTCCCGGCCCAGTTCCCCGCCGCGCCGCCACCCGCGTCCGTCCCGCCGCCGGCGTCCGTCCCGCCGCCGGCGCTCGATCCCGTGCCCGTGTTCGACCCGGCCGCGTGGGAAGCCGTCGTGCCGGAGCGGTCGCGGCGCGTCGTCGTGCCGCTGCAGGCCGTGGTCGCCGTGGTCGTCGTCGCGCTGCTCGTGGCGGGGCTGTCGATCTGGCACTCGGTCACCACCGGGGGCGCCCGTGACGCCGGTGCCCAGCCGTCGGCCACCGGGTCCGGCGGGGCTCCCGTGGTACAGGATCTGCGTCTGCAGGATCAGGGCAACGCGCTGTCCGTGAGCTGGAGCGGCCCCCAGGCCACCCTGGTCGTGGCAGTTTCACGGGCCGGCGCGCCGGCCGTCGTGCTGGCCACCGTGCCGCCCGGCACCAGCACGTACGTCGTGCGCGGCGTGGAGCCCGGAGTGGCCTACTGCGTCGTCGTCGGCGCAGTGGACACCACCCAGGCAATGACCCCTACCCAGACGGTGTGTACCGGCGACCGCTGAGCATCCGGCAAGATTTCCGGGGTATAGTCCGCCCGATGCGGCTCACAGACCGGGCGCTGAACCACCTGCCCACACGGTTGGCGATTCTGCTGCGCAGGCACCGCGAGACGGTGAAGTTCGGGATCGTCGGCGGTTTCTGCTATGCCGTGACGCTGCTGGTCAACTACGCGCTGCGCCTCACCGTGCTGGACGAGAAGCCGGTGACGGCACTGACGATCGCCAATGTCGTGGCGTCGGTGGTCTCGTACTTCCTGAACCGCGAATGGTCGTTCCGCACGCGCGGCGGGCGCCGCCGGCATCACGAGCTGATGCTGTACCTCGCGATCAACACCGCGGGCATCGTCGTGAACTCGGCGCCGCTGTGGTTGGCCCGGTACGTCTTCGGCCTCCAGCACCCGGCCGTGAGCAACCTGGTGGAGGAGCTGTCCGACTTCGCGTTCGGCATGGTGCTGGGCACCCTGCTGGCGATGCTGTTCCGCCTGTGGGCCTACCGTGCCTGGGTCTTCCCGCACGACGACGTCCGCCCCGCCCCGAACCGCTACGAGGTCCCGGCCCCGGCGGTGCAGCCGGCGGGCACGGTGGCGACGGAGACCCCGGGCGCCTAGCCGGGGATCTGGAAGGGGATGTGGTCGGCGTCCGGCTCGGCGGGGGAGCCGAGTATCTCGTGGACGCCCGCCACGCGGAGCTGCCGGTGGACGAACGGGCTGGCCCGGTGGACGACCATCCGGACGCCCTCGGCGCCGGCCTCGCGCTGGGCCGCGACCAGGGCGCCCACCGCGGCCGAGTCCAGGAACGTCACCAGGCCCAGGTCCACGCGCAGGACGCTCGGGCGGCGGTGGGTGGCGGCGGCGACGATCTCCTGACGGAGTGTGGTGGCGTTGGTGTGGTCTATCTCGCCGCGGACGGAGACGACCGTCGAGCCGTCCACGGTCACGTTGACCGTTACCGACATCGACATGGTTCCCCCACTGTGCTCACGCGCCCCAGCATAGGAGCTGGCGAACCGTCGTGCAGCGGGCGGGGGTGAGCTGTCAGCCGGACTGCGGCGGCAGGTTGCCGGCGATGTGGTCCGGGCAGTGCAGGCGCAACTCGCGGTAGCCGAACGGCGCGTCGACGAACCAGCAGTGATGGGGGTTGTCGGTGCCCGGGTGGCGGTACCCGTCGAAGAAGCGGCAGGAGAGGCACATCTTCGTCACCGGGATGCTGCCCTGCTGCTGGAGCAGGCCGATCTTCGCGGTGACCAGCCGGAGCAGCCGCGCCTGGGTCTTGTCGTCGAGCTCCTCCACGTGCCCGAGCAGCGAGCCGGCCCAGTTCGCCGGGGCGGGTGTGGTCGACAGGCCGCGCTCGGTGGCCGCGACGCGCATGTCGCGTGCTGCGTAGGACGGTGCGGGGCGCATCTCGACCAGGCCCTCGGCGATCAGCGGCGACACGAGCGCCATCGTCGCGGCGACCGTCGAGCCGAGCTCGGCGGCGAGGTCGGACAGGCGGAACTCCCGGTCGCGCCGGCCCAGCAGCAGCATCACCTGCCGATGGGCCAGGGGCAGGCCGTGCTCGGGCTCCGGGCCGTCGGCCGGGGCCATCACGGCCACCCGGACCAGACCCGCCACGAGCTTCTGGGCCTGTGCTTCCAGATTCTGGGCCTGTGCCTCCAGCGTCACGGCGACCTCCGCTCCACATCGGCCCTGCTGCCAACACACTAGTCGGGCACGTCGATCAACAGGGGGTGCGACGCGACCGATTTGCGGCACCCGAAGTACCAGATAAATCGGAAAAAGTCCGGAAAAAACGGGTAGCATTCCGGGATCGAGCAGGTGCGAAGCGGGGGGTGAGACATGGGTGTCCTAGGTCTGGCCGGCGCCGTCACGGCGGCCACGATCATGGTCACGGCCGTCCTGACGGCCGATGCCGCACACGCCGCGCCGAAGCCGACCCTGCTCACGCTCACCGTCGCCAGGGACGAGTCCACGAAGCCGGCCCAGCACCGCGCCTTCCTCACCTGCTCGCCCGCGGGCGGCACGCACAAGCAGGCTCGCGACGCCTGCGCCGAGCTGGCCAAGGTCCACGGCGACTTCGGCAGGCTCCAGGTCGCCGGTGGCGCGTGCACGATGCAGTACGACCCGGTGACAGTGACCGCCCAGGGTCGCTGGCAGGGCCGGAAGGTCGCCTACCGGCACACCTTCGGCAACTCGTGCACGATGTCGACGGCGACGGGGCCTGTGTTCAGCCTTTGAATACGCCCAGCGTCTGGAACTGGTGGTTCGGGAAGATGGCCGCCGAGTCCGCCACGTTGAAGCGCTTCTTGAGCATCTCCGCGAGCACGTCCCGGTAGTCGTTCGCGCCGGCGACGTCGCCCTGGTCGAGCGCGCCCTGCGACAGGCCGGGCCACTTGCCGTGTACCTTGCCGCCGTTGAGGCCGCCGCCGAGCAGCAGCATCGCGTTGCCGTGCCCGTGGTCGACGCCGACGTTGCCGTTCTCCTGCACGCGCCGGCCGAACTCGCTCATCGTCACGATCGACGTCTGGTCGAGCGCCGGGCCCAGGTCGGTGGCGAACGCGCCGATCGCCTGGGACAGGTTGCCCAGCGAGTTGCGCATGTCGCCGCCGTCGACCCGGCCGAGGTTGGTGTGCATGTCCCAGCCGCCGACGTCGAGCGCCGCGACCCGCAGGCCCACGCCCGCCTTGATGAGCTGCGCGATGTCGCGCAGCCGGTCGGCCAGGCCGCCGCCCGGGTACTGGACGCCCTCGGCCGGACGGTACTGCGTGTTCGCGATCTTCTGGGCCGTGTTGATCGCCTGGATGGTGCCGTTGGCGGTCGTGGCGAGCGAGTGGTCCAGCCCGGTGTACAGCGTCTTCAGCGCCTCCATCGTCTGGGTGCGCATCGCGTCGTTGTCGATCCGGAAGTCCCGGATGCCGTTGAGGACGATCGCCTGCTCGCCGCCGACCAGGGAGCGCGGCAGCGCCGAGCCCTGGGCCACGGCCCGGAACGTGGTGCCCGGCCCCATCTGGGCCAGCACCCGGTCGAGCCAGCCGGTGCGCACGGCGACCGAGGCCGCGCCCCGCTCCAGCGCGTCCTGTGCCTGGAAGTGGCTGCGGCTGGCGTCCGGCGAGGCGACCGCGTGGACCGCGGCCATCTGGCCGGCCTGCCAGAACTTGAACAGCGGCTCCATCGCCGGGTGCAGGCCGAAGCCCCGCCCGGCGGGCAGCGTCGACGCCATCGGCACCGCGATGTTCGGCCGCATCTGCCGGTAGTTCGCGTCGTCGGCCGGCGCGACCAGCGACAGCCCGTCCACGCCACCGCGCAGGAAGATCACGACGAGCGTGCCCTTGTTGTCCTCGGGCGCCGCGAACGCGACCCGGCTGGTGACCAGCTGGCTGCCCAGCGCGGCCACGCCGACGAAGCCGGCGCCCTGCACGAGCCGGCGCCGGGTGAAGCCCTTGCTCCACTTGTCGCGCTCGGCCGCCAGCTCGTCCTGCACCTGCTCGGCCTGCACGCGGATGGCCGCCTCGCACAGGTTGGGGCCGTGCCGGCGCAGCTCGTCGAGGCTGGCCGGGCGGCGCTCGCCCTCGGGGAGGGAAGAAGGATCGAGGATCATGACTTGTTCTCCCGTTTGGGCCGAGGCCTTCGGCTCGGGGCCGGTCTCACCGCAGCGCGTGGTAGACGGAGTCGAGGACCAGCGGGGCCAGGTTCGGCAGCTTCCCGCCCAGGTTGGGGTCCGTGATGCGGGTGTCCGGCTTCGCGCCGAGGAACTTGATGAGCGCGTCGCGTTCGGCCGGCTTCATCGGCTGGAAGATCAGCCGGTTGCACAGCACGTCGAGATAGGTCGCCATGGTCGCGGCGGGCTGGGTCACGAGCGTGTCGGCCTTCGGGTTCGACAGGCCCTTCCACTGGCCCTGGACGAACGCCCGGTGCGAGTTCCAGGTCTCCAGCATGCCCGCCGCCGAGCTCCACGCGGTCGCCACGTCGGGGTAGCCGTCCGGCGGCTCCCAGCCCAGCGGCGGCTGGCCCAGCTTGCGGGTGAAGTTGTAGAGGTCGTCGAGGGCCTTCTTCATGTCCGGGCCGGGCTGGGTGCCGACGACCCGCGCGCTCGCGACGAAGTTCTCCAGCGGCCGGCGCGTCTTGAGGCCGGACGCGATCCAGAACTCCAGCGAGCGGAACAGCACCTTGAGCACCGGGATGATCGCGGTACCGCTCTCCTGGTACGTCTTGGCGAGCCGGTCGACGAGGGCCTGCGGCGGCGTGTCGCACACGAACCGGACGGCGAGCTTGCGGGCGATGTACCGCGCGGTCGACGGGTGGGTCGCCAGGTACATCAGGTAGGCGTCGCCGACGGCGAGGCCGTCCTTGGCCGACTTGTTGGCGTGCTGGAACCCGAGGACCTTGACGGCGCCCGTCCAGTGGCGGCCCTGCTCGTACCGGAAGGTGCCGTCGCGCGTGGCCGTCCGCCCGGTCATGAGGTACGCCGAGTTGCGGACGTCCTTCTCGTTGTACCCGCCGTCGATGCCGACGGTGTGCAGCTCGAGCAGCTCGCGGCCGTAGTTCTCGTTGACGTTGCGCTTGTCCGACGACGTGTTGTCGAGGTACCGCATCATCGCCGGGTCCCGCGCGGACGCGATGAGCATGTCGGAGAACTTGCCCAGCGCGTTCTTGCGGATCACGTTGACGTCGTAGGGCACCCGGGTGTCCCAGCCGCCGTCGAACGGGCTGGTGATGTTGAGGTGGTTGTTCCAGAAGTCGACCATGACCTCGAAGAGCTGGCGGGAGCTCCAGATCTGCCGGGCGATCGCCGCCCGGCACAGCTCCTGCATCGCCTGGCCGTCGTTGTCCTTGACCGTGGTCCGGATCTGCTGGGTCGTCATGGTGACCGTCGGGGTCACCTTGAGCACCGCGTCGCCGACCGGGTCGGGGACGTTGCCCGGGTCGAGCTGCTGGTCGAGCCAGGCGTCGATGCCGACCTGCTTCACGGCGGCCACGTCGGCCAGGGTCGGCCCGAACGTGCAGCGGCGCAGCAGGTGCAGCACCGGGTCGCGGTTCAGCGGCGACGGGAAGCGGGGTGTGGCGCGCATGGCGGCGACCGCCGCGGCCGAGGCCGTGTCGGCGACGCCGGCCGCGCCGAGGTCGTTGAGGTCGCCCTGGCCGCTGGTGTAGCTGGAGTCGCGGTTCGAGAAGGAGCCGGCGTCGCGGGGCGAGATGTTGCCGCCGCCGTGGCCCGTCTTGACGAAGTCCTCGTCCTCGGTGGTCGGCGGGCGGCCGAGCATCACCGCGGCGCCGGAGCCCAGGCCGCCGAGCGCGACCGCGCCGCCACCGATGGCGAGCAGGGCCTGCCGCCGGTTGCGGGTGAGCTCGTGCAGCGCGGGCCGGCCGGTGCGCAGCCAGGCCGGGGCGGGCCCGGACGCCTTGCGCCGGGCCGGCTGGGAGTCGGCGGGGTCCGCCTCCTGGCGCGGCTCCTGGAGCACGCGAGGCATCGGGAACTCACCGGTGTAGTCGCTGAAATACTCGCCCTTGACCTTCTTGGGCATGCCGGTGGACGACGGGTCGTCGGAGAAGAGCCGCTCAGGCACGGACGAAACCCTAGTGAGCGCGATCTCCGGCCTCAAGCGGTGAAGTGCGGGCCCGGTTCAAACTTGTCTTTGTTCTTGCTTAAGCGCCCCGCATTTACCGTGAAACCCGTCAATCCGGACGACTACCAAAAGTTATGTCTTCCATACGCAGCGCTCAAGGGTGTACGCATAGACGGTGGAGCAACGCCGCCGCCGGCTCCGGCTCGCCGACCTTCCGGTGGTGGCCAAGCTCGGCCTCGTCCTCGTCGTACCGCTGCTCGGCCTGCTGGTCCTGACCGGCTACGCCGTCTCCGCGGCGGTCGCTGCCGGGCCGGGTGACCTGCGCGGCGTCACCGCCGTGGCGGGCGAGGCCGGGCACGTCGCCGACGGCCTCCAGCGCGAGCGGCTGGCACTTGCCCAGGGTGCGCCGACCGCGGCCGAGGCGGCGCTCACCGACGCCGCGGTCGAGCGGTTCCGCGACCGCGTGGCCCGGCTCGACCCGGGCGACCCCGACGGCCCGGCGCTGCGGCGGATCCTCGACGCGGTGACCGCGCTGCGCGCCACGCCGGTGACGCCGGGTCCCCTCCAGCCGGTGCTGCTGCAGTACGGTCAGGTCATCGCCGACCTCGCCGCCTTCCAGCAGGCCATCGCCGACCGCCCGGCTCCCGCCGCGGTCCGCTCCGCCGCCCGCGCGACCGGATGGCTGGCCGTGGCCCGCGAGGAGCTCGCGCTGGTGCAGGTGAGTGTGGTGCGGGTGATGGCCCAGGGCGTCACCACCCCGGCCGACCAGCAGCGGCTGATCGCCCACCGCGGCGCCCACCTCGACGCGGTGCGGCGCTTCACCGCCGACGCCCCGGCCGCCTGGCGCGCCGCCCTCGACGGGGTCCCGTCCGCCGAGGAGGCCGCCGCCGTCGACCGCGCGCTGCTCGGCGGGCCGGTCGACCCGGCCTTCCCGCGGCTCGCCGCGGCCCACCTCGACGGGCTGCGGACGGTCGCCGACCTCGCCGCCGCCGACACGCTGCGGCTGGCCGGCAACGCCCGCGACGGGCAGCAGCGCACGATCGTGGCCGGCTTCGCGCTGCTGGTCGTCGTCGTCGCCGGCTCGATCGCCGTCGTGGTCGTCGTCGGCCGGTCCACGGCGGGCGCCCTCCGCGCGCTGCAGGCCGGCGCGTTCCGCATCGCCTACGAGCGCCTCCCGGAGACGGTCCGCGCGCTCGAGGAGGCCGACGCGGCCACGGCCCACCAGGTCGCCGCGCAGCAGACCGCCGCCACCGACGTGCCGGTCGCCGGGCGCGACGAGATCGGCCGGGTCGCCGAGGCATTCAACGCGGTACAGCGGGAGGCCGTGCGGACCGCCGCCGAGCAGGCCGCCCTGCGGGTCGGCGTGTCCACTGCGTTCGTCAGCCTGGCCCGGCGCGGCCAGCGGCTGGTCGACTCGCTGGTCGAGCGGCTCGACACCGCCGAGCGCGACGAGGCCGACCCGGACCGGCTGGCCCAGCTGTTCGGCTTCGACCACCTCGCCGCCCGCATCCGGCACGACAACCAGAGCCTGCTCGTGCTGGCCGGGGTCGACCCGTCGCGGGCCCACCGCCGGCCGGTCGCCCTCTACGACCTGCTGCGGGCCGCCCAGTCGCAGATCCTCGACTACGAGCGGGTCGAGTACGGCCGGATCGACACCGACGCCGCCCTCGCCCCGGAGGCGGTCGATGGGATCGTGCACCTGCTCGCCGAGCTCTTCGACAATGCCGCCCGCCACGCGCCGCTCGGCGCGCCCGTGCTCGTCGACACGCGGCGCGCGGGGGAGGGGCTGATCATCGAGGTCGCCGACCACGGCCCGGGTCTCACCGCCGACCGGCTGGCCGACCTCAACCGGCGGCTCGTCGAGCCGCCCCCGCTCGACGTCGCCGACTCGCGCCAGATGGGGTTCGCCGTCGTCGCCCGCCTCGCCGCCCGCCACGGCGTGGACGTCCACCTCCAGGCGCCCCCGTCCGGCGGGGGCCTGGTCGCCGTCGTGCGCGTCCCGGCCGGGCTGGTGCGGGCCGCCGAGCCGGTGGCGGTCGCGGTCGCGTCCGGGCAGCGGGAGGCGCTGCCCCGGCCACTGGACCGCAGCCCGGCCCTGCCCGGCGGCGAGCCGGTCGACGTGCCGGCTCCGCGCAACGGCACCACGATGGTCCCCGTCGTACCGGGACCACGGGTCACGCCGGACGGCCCGACGGTCGACGCCGAGCCCACCCGCCTGCTCTCGAGGAAACCGACCAATACCGCGAACCACCACCGCGAAGTCACGGAAGGACACTCGACGACATGACCTCCACCACGGGGCTGGACCGCCTGCTGAGCGGCTTCACGCAACGCGTCGACGGGGTGCGGCACACGGTCGCCGTCTCCGGCGACGGGCTGCTCGTCGCCGCGTCCGAGGAGTTACCGCCCGAGCGGGCCGACCAGCTCGCCGCGATGGTGGCCGGCGCGGTCTCGCTCGCACACGGCGTCTCCGGGTGCACCGGGGCCGGCCCGGTGGTGCGCACGATCGTCGAGATGGGGCGCAGCCTGCTGTTCGTGACGGCGCTCGGGGAGGCCGGCTCGCTCGCCAGCCTGGCGACCATGGTCCAGCCCGGCTGTGACGTCGGTGCGGTCGCCTTCGAGATGGCCGGGCTGGCGGAGCAGGTCGGCGACGCCCTCACGCCCTCCTTGCGTTAGCGCCGTCGCGCGGCTCCTCCTCCTGCTCCTCCTCCTGCTCCTCCCCGGCGGCTCCGCCGTGGTGATGGTGGAGGTCGTCCTCCTTGACCCTGCTGGCGTCCCGCAGCGGGATGTACGGCTCCTCGTCCTCGGACACGCCCGCCTCGATGGCCCGGCTCCGCTCCAGCTCGGCGTCGAACTCGGCGCCCAGGAGGATCGCGATGTTCGAGATCCACAGCCACACCAGGAACGCGATGATGCCGCCCAGCGTGCCGTAGGTCTTGTTGTACGAGGAGAAGTTCGACACGTAGACCGCGAAGCCGCCCGACGCCACCAGCCAGATGAAGACCGCCAGCGCGCCGCCCGGAGTGATCCAGCGGAACCCGGTCTGCTGCGCGTTCGGCGAGGCCCAGTACAGCAGGGCCAGGATCAGCATCACCACCAGCAGCAGCACCGGCCACTTGACGATGTCGAACACCTGCACCGCCTGCTTCGACAGTCCGATCCAGCCCCCGGCCTCCTGGGCGAACCGGCCGGTGAACACGATGCTCAGCGCGGCGAGCGAGATGAGCGCGCCCACGGCGATCGTGATGCCGAGCCGCAGCGGCAGCAGCTTCCAGATCGGCCGGCCCTCCGGCACGTCGTAGATGACGTTGGAGGCCCGCATGAACGCCCCGACGTACCCGGACGCGGTCCACACGGCGGCCAGCAGACCGACGATGGCCAGGACGCCGGCCGAGCCCGAGCCCTGCTTCAGCTCGTCGACGGCGCCGTTCACCGGGCCGGCGATGGACTCGGGGAAGAGCTCCTTGGTGGTCGTGAGCACCGCGTCCTGGGTCGTGTCGGTCAGCAGCAGGCCCGAGACCGACAGCAGCACCAGGATTCCGGGGAAGATCGACAGCACCCCGTAGTAGGTGAGGGCGGCCGCCCAGTCGGTGAGATTGTCGCGGTTGAACTCCTTGACCGTCCGCTTCAGCACGTCGATCCAGGATCGCCTGGTGAGCTCGGTCGGCTTGTCGGGCGCTCCGTCGAGCTCGTGGTCGTCCGTCATCACGCCACCTCGTCCGCCGGGGGTCGGTACGCTCCATATGCCCGGCGGCCGTGCCCGCTTAACGTCCCGGTGCGACCCTTCCGGCCCTGATCAGGGCCACTTGCGCCAGGTCGACCGGTTCGGTCGCGGGACGGCCCGGCGATGACGGAGGCCTCCGGCCCGAGCGGGCTAGTTGGCCTCGTTGGCGGTGCTGGGCGACCCGACACGCTGGGTCGGCGCCGGGCGGATGCGGCGGCGGCTGAAGCCCAGGAACGCCACCAGGATGCAGGCCGCCACGAGGGCCGCGGCGGCATACGTCCACCAGGCCGGCGGGGCGGAGCGTGGCTCCGGCAGCTGGGCGTCGAGCCGGGCGCCCGGGTTGCTGGAGAAGAAGTCGGCCGGGGCCGCGGCCGGGGCGGTGCTCTCCACGGCCTGGGTGGGCGTCGGCGACGGGCTCTTGGTCGCGCCCTTCGACGGCTTCACGCCCGTCGTGACGGTGAAGGAGAGGCTGCCGTGGCTGGCGCGGTCCAGGGTGCTCGTGGTCGAGTACGACACCGTGTACCGGCCGGGCGCCGCGTCGGGGACCGATACCGACACCTTCACCGTCTCGTTGCGGATGACCGGCGTGCCGAGCTCGATGGTGCGGCCGGCGCTGTCCGTCAGGTTGACGTGCGCCTCGACGAGCGTCTCGGTGAACTGGAGTTCCAACGTCCGTGGCAGGTGCGCGACGGACGACTCGGCGGACGGGTCGCTGGAGACGAGCGCCAGGCGCGGCGCGTACGCGACAGCGGTGCCCGAAAACGCCAGGATGCTGAGAAAACCGGCAATGACGGCGAGCCTCAGCGTCCAACGTCCGTTCTGGAATCGCCCGGTCATGGGCGGAAACGATAGTGCATTGACGGACCGGATGCGCGGAACGCGGGTGCTAGCGTGCCCATTCATGGGTGGCAGTTGGCGTGAACTGTTGCAAATCGACCGCCCGCCGGCACCCACTCCGGCCAGCCGTCGTCTGCGCCGGCTGATATTGGCGACCGCCGTCGTCACTGTGGTGGTCGACATCGTCAACCTGGAGTATTCGGCGGAGGCCGGTTTTGGCCTCGGGGTGCGTACCGTCTGGGCGATCCTGCGCGCCCTGGGCTTTTTGTTCCTGATGCGGGAGATTCGTTTCGGCCGGCTCTCCGCCCGCCCGTTCGGGCTCATCCTGACCGTCACCACGATCTTCGCGTCGGCCCGGCTCAGCCAGCCGCGGGCCGGCGGGCTCCTGCCGCAGTGGCCGGTGCTGGCCGGCCTGGCCGCCGTCACCGCGCTGTGCGCCGCCGTGCTGTGGCAGCTGTTCCGCTCGCCCGAGATCGAGGCGCACCTGACCCGCCGGGCGCCGCGCCGGCCCGTCCCGCCGTGGGTGCTCACCGCGCGGGTGGCCGCCCTGTCGTACTCGGCGCTGATGTTCGTGCCCTGCCTGGTCGCCCTCGGCTCGCTGTTCGACGAGCCGCGCCGCCCGCCGGAGACCGCGGTGCCGCTGGTCGTGTCGTGGTTCGTGCTCTCGTTCGCGGTCGGCCTGGTCGCCGGGATCATCAGCTTCGTGACGCTCTTCGGCCACGGCTGGGCGCGGGTACTGCTGGCGCTGGTCAGCGTCTTCGTGATGATCGTGCAGCCGGTGCTGTGCTGGCTGCTGCTCGGCCCCGACGGCGTGCTGCGCGACGGCGTCCCGCTGGTGCTCGCCGCCCTGCTGTGCCTCTACGGCCTGGCCAGGTCCCGGTCGGCCCCGGCATAGAGCTTGATCTTGTACTCGATCGTCGTCAGGTCCTCGTGCAGCGCCGCGATCCGCTCCAGCACCTTGCGCCGGTGCTCCTCCAGCAGCTCCCGCCGCGCGTCGTAGGTGGCCTCGCCGTCCCGGCACAACTGCGCGTACTGCCGCGTGTCGGCGATCGACATGCCGGTGGCCCGGAGCCGGGACAGGATGCCGAGCATGCTCAGGTCCTGCTCGGAGTAGCGGCGGTGGCCGTTGCCGCCCCGCTCCGGCGGGTCCAGCAGGCCGGCGCGCTCGTAATAGCGCAGCGTGTGGGGTGAGAGGCCGGTCCGCTCCGCGACCTCCGCGATCGTCAGCATGTTTCCCAGGTTAAAGGGGCAGTGTGGAGGGCATGCGACAGCGAAACCTCGGCTCACTGACCGTCTCCGCCCTCGGCCTCGGCTGCATGGGCATGAGCGAGTTCTACGGCCCGGGCGACGACGCGGAGTCCGTCGCCACCATCCACCGCGCCGTCGACCTGGGCATCACGCTCCTCGACACCGCCGACGCCTACGGGCCGTTCGAGAACGAGCGGCTCGTCGGCCGGGCCGTCGCCGGCCACCGCGACGAGGTGGTGCTCGCCACCAAGTTCGGCATCGAGCGCGACGGCGACCGGCGGGCCATCAACGGCCGGCCCGACTACGTGCGCCGGTGCGTCGACGCCTCCCTCCAGCGGCTCGGCGTCGACTACATCGACCTGTACTACCAGCACCGCGTCGACCCCACCGTGCCCGTCGAGGAGACCTGGGGCGCGCTGGCCGAGGCGGTGACCGCCGGCAAGGTGCTGCACCTCGGCATCTCGGAGGCGTCGCCGGCCACGGTGCGCCGCGCCCACGCCGAGCACCCGGTCACGGCCGGGCAGTACGAGTACTCGCTCTGGTCGCGCGAGCCCGACCAGGAGATCCTGCCGCTGTTCCGGGAGCTGGGCATCGGCCTGGTCGCCTACAGCCCGCTCGGCCGCGGCTTCCTCACCGGCGAGATCACCAGCCCGGACCAGTTCGCGCCGGACGACTTCCGCCGCGGCAACCCGCGCTTCCAGGGCGAGAACTTCACCCGCAACCTCGACCTGGTGGCCGAGGTGCGCTCGCTGGCGGAGGACAAGGGCGTGACGCCGGCCCAGCTCGCGCTGGCCTGGGTGCTCGCCCAGGGCGACGACGTGGTGCCGATCCCGGGCACCAAGCGCCGCACGTATCTCGAGCAGAACGTCGCGTCGCTCGACGTCGCCCTGTCGCCCGACGACCTGGCCACGCTGGAGAAGCTCGCGATCGCCACCGACGTCGCCGGCACCCGGTACGCCGAGTCGGCGATGGGCCAGCTCGGCCGGTGAGCGTCGTTCCCGGCGGTGCCGCTGGCGCCGCCGGGCTTTCCCTTGTACATTCCGTTGCGTGTCCGCGCGATTGAACAGCTGCTGGTGGCCCGCCTGACGAGGCGGCCCACTTCCGCGTGACACGACTTCCGCGGCCGCCCCTGAGGCGGTCGCTTTTTCGTTCCCTGGGAACACCCGCCTCGGCCGGCCACCCGATCCCGTCCGAAGGGGAACGCACATGCTGCCTGCTGGCACACCGTTCGCGCTGCTGCGGCGCGAGGGGCGCGACGTCGTCGAGGTGCTGACCGGCCCGGTCGTCACCGTCGACCGCCTGGCCGACATCCCGGACCGCTCACTGTCCCTGATCCCGTTCCGCCAGGTCCGCGAGCGCGGCTTCGCCTGCGTCGACGACGGCACGCCGCTGTCGGTCCTGTGCATCGAGGACCGTCGCGAGGTGCCGGTGGCCGAGGCGCTCGACGCGCTGCCCGACGCCCTGCCGGCGCTGACGGGCGGCGCGTTCGACGTCGACGACGACACCTACGCCTCGATCGTCGAGACCGTCCTGCGCGACGAGATCGGCCGCGGCGAGGGCTCCAACTTCGTGATCCACCGCGTCTTCGAGGCCGACCTGGCCGGCGACCCGGTGGCCGCGGCCCTGACGGTGTTCCGCCGGCTCCTGACCCGGGAGCGCGGCGCGTACTGGACCTTCGTCGTCCACACCGGCGACCGCACGCTGGTCGGCGCCACCCCGGAGCGCCACGTCAGCGTCGAGGACGGCCTGGTGATGATGAACCCGATCAGCGGGACCCTGCGCGGCCGGCCCGACAAGGCGTCGGTGCTGGAGTTCCTGTCCGACCGCAAGGAGATCGACGAGCTGTCGATGGTCCTGGACGAGGAGCTGAAGATGATGGCGACCGTGGCCGACCTCGGCGGCCAGGTGATCGGCCCGTACCTCAAGGAGATGACCCACCTGGTCCACACCGAGTACCTGCTGGCCGGCCGCGGCTCGCTGGACGTCCGCGAGGTGCTCCGCGAGACCATGTTCGCCCCGACGGTCGTGGGCAGCCCGATCGAGAACGCCTGCCGCGTGGTGGCCCGCCACGAGCGGCGGGGCCGCGGCTACTACGGCGCCGTGCTGGCCCTGGTCGACGGCGGCACGCTGGACGCCCCGATCCTCATCCGGACGGCCGACATCGACGCCGCCGGCCGCCTGCGCATCCCGGTCGGCGCCACGCTGGTCCGCCACTCGACCCCGGCCGGCGAGGTCGCCGAGACCCACACCAAGGCCGCCGGCGTCCTGGCCGCGCTGGGCCTGACCGCCGGGCCCGCCGCCGTACCGTCCACTGTGGACGCCAGGCTCGCCGCGGACGACGAGGTGCAGGCCGCGCTCGTGTCCCGCAACGCCGCGCTCGCACCGTTCTGGCTGCGGCCCCGCGACGCGTCGACCCCCGACCCGGCGCTCACCGGCCGCCGCGTGCTCATCGTCGACGCCGAGGACACGTTCACCGGGATGCTGCTGCACCAGCTGCGCGTGCTGGGGCTGGAGGTGACGCTCCGGCGGTACGACTCGGAGCTCACCACCGACGGCTTCGACCTCGTCGTCGCCGGGCCCGGCCCGGGCGACCCGCGCCTCGCCGACGACGCCAAGATGGTGACCATGCGGGGGCTCATCAGGCGCCGGCTCGACTCGGGTGCGCCGCTGCTCGCCGTCTGCCTCGGCCACCAGCTGCTCTGCGGCGAGCTGGGGCTGCCGCTGCGCCGCAAGGCCGCGCCGTACCAGGGCATGCAGCGCGAGATCGACTTCTTCGGCCGCCCCGCCCGCGTGGGCTTCTACTCGACGTTCACGGCGACGGCGCCCGGCGACCGCGTCGTCACGCCCTACGGCGAGGTCGGCGTCGCCCGCGACCCGGCCAACGGCGACGTCCACGCCCTGCGCGGCCCGAGCTTCGCCGGCGTCCAGTTCCACCCCGAGTCGGTGCTGAGCTACGACGGCATCGAGCTGCTCCGCGCGCTGCTCACCGGCCTGCTGCCCGCTTCGGCGGCGGCGAAGGCGGGCACCGTCCCGGAGTGATCCCCCGCGTCGCGAGGCTGGTCGCGCGCTCCTTCGGGGGCCGCGACCGGCCGGGTGCGCCGTAGGGTGCTCTTGCGTTCCAGCGTCCGTTGCACGATGCTTCCGAAATATTCTCACTTCTGCGTCCCGGGGAGTCGGCGATGGATCTGCGCGACCGCCGTGCACGTGCCGCCGTCGCCGGGGCCTACCTGGTGCAGGGGTTCTGCTTCGCCGCGCTGCTGACCCAGACGGGCGTCCTCCAGGAGAAGTTCGGCTTCTCCGACGGTGAGCTCTCCCTGGTACTGCTGGCGGTCCCCGTGGTCGCGGGCGTCGGCAGCGTCGTCGCCGGCGTGCTGAGCACCCGCTTCGGCAGCTCTCCCGTCCTGCGCGCCGGCGGTCCGGGCGTCTGCGTGGCGATCGCCCTGGCCGGGCTGTCCGCCGCGCGCTGGCAGCTGTTCGCCGCGCTGGCCCTGGTCGGGCTGTTCCTCGGCATCGTCGACGCGACGATGAACATGCAGGGCGTGAGCGTCGAGCGGCGGTACGGCCGCCCGGTCCTGAACTCGTTCCACGCGGTCTGGAGCGTCGGGGCGATCCTGGGCGCCCTCGCGACCGCCGGCACCGCCCGGCTGGACTGGTCGGTCGGCGCGTCGCTCAGCGCGGTGGCCGCGGTCGGCGTCGTGCTGGCCCTGCTGGCCGGCCCGGCGCAGCTCAAGCGGTCCGAGGAGGCCCCCGAGGCCCAGCCCGGTGCCGGCCCGGACATCCCGTGGCGCCCGATCGTCCTGGTCGGCATCGCGATGATGCTCATGTTCATCGCCGACTCGGCCGTGTCCAACTGGAGCGCGGTCTTCATGGACAACGTGCTGTCCGCGAGCACGAGCGTCGCCGCGCTCGGCCTGGCCGCGTACCAGACCACGATGCTCATCGGCCGCACCGCGGGCGACCGGGTGGTGCGCCGGTTCGGTCCGGCGGGCGTCGTCTCGGTCGGCGGCGTGGTCGGCGGCCTGGGCCTGGCCCTCGTCGCGGCGTCCCCGAACGCGGCGGTCGGCATCGCGGGCTTCGCGGTCGTCGGCCTGGGGCTGTCGCTCGTGGTGCCGCAGTCGTTCTCGGCGGCGGGCCGCCTCGACCCGGCCGGCACGGGCGTCGCGATCGCCCGCGTCAACCTGTTCAACTATGTCGGCTTCGTGGTCGGCGCGGGCATGATCGGCGCGGTGGCCGAGAGCGCGTCGCTGCGCTGGGCGTTCGTGGTCCCGGCGGTGCTGGCGGCCGGCATCGTGGCCCTGGCCCCGTCGTTCCGCACCCACGCCCCGGCCGCAACCCCCATCGCCGCCCCGGCCCCTCTTCCATGATCACGAAGGCTTCGCCCACCCAGGGGTGCCAAGAGCCTTCGTGATCACGCGTGGTGCGCGCCGGTGCTCGCCTTCTAGGTGGCCGTGGCCCCCGCTCCTGCTCATGCTCCGGCTCCTGCTCTCGCTCCGCTTTCGTGATCGCGAAGGCTTTGCCCACCCCGGGGTGGGCAAAGCCTTCGCGATCATGCGGGGTGTGCGCTCGCGCTGACCTTCCCGGCCGCCGCCATCGAGCCGCGGGTCGTCGCGGCCAGGGGCGTCTGTTCGCGTAGTGCGTCGGCCACCTCGCGGTGCGCCGTCGCGACCGCGCCGAGCCGGTCCGCCACGCTGCCCACTGTGGTGGCGGCCCAACCGCGCCCGTCGGCACCTGGTCGGCGATGACCGCGACGAGCGGCCCGTGCAGCCGCAGGATCGCGCACAGCACGCGGCGCCGCGACCGGAACGCGGCGTCGCTGAGCCCGACCCTGGCGTGCGGGGCGTGCGGGGCGTGAGGGGCATGAGCCACGACAGGGCCCCGGACATGCGTGCTCCCCACGACGACAGTTGCTTACGTTTCGATGCTGTCGGCCTCCGCGACAAGAGCCGCTGCCTCCCGCGGCGCGGGCAGGCCGTCCGTGTCGCCCGGCGCGGCGACGACCCCGGCCGCGAACCGCGTCCCGAGCCAGGCCGCCCCGCGCGGCGCGATGCCGGCGAGCCGCGCGGCGAGGTACGCCCCGGCGAACGCGTCCCCGGCCCCGACCGGGTCCACGACCTCCACTGCCGCTGAGGGGAGCCGGCGCGGGCCGCCGGGGTCCGCGTGCCAGCAGCCGTCGGCGCCCGCCTTCAGCACCACCTCGCCGACCCCGGCGGCGCGGGCCCGGTCGAACACCTTCGCCGGCTCGTCGACCCCCAGCAGCGGGCCGGCCTCGTCGGTGCCGAGCAGGAGGTACGTCGTCATCGGCAGCAGCTCGACGAGCAGGTCCGTCACGGGTGGGAGCCCCGGCCGCAGGTTCGGGTCGAGGGCGACCGGGATCCCGCGCTCGTGCGCGGCGCGGGCCAGCCGCGCCACCGCCCGGCGCGGCCCGGGCCCGAGCGCCGCGGTGAGCCCGGACACGGCGACCAGGGCGGGCCCGGCGGCGAGGGCCCGGTCGGCGTCCGCCTCGTCGAGCGCGGAGGCGGCCGAGCCGGCCCGGTAGTAGTGCACGCGGCGGGCACCGTCGGGGCGCGCGTCCTTGAAGAACACGCCGGTCGGCCGCGACTCGTCGACGGCGACCAGCCCGGTGTCGACGCCGAGCGCCGCGGCCGCCGCGCACACCCGCCGGCCGAACGGGTCGGCCCCGACCCGGCTGCAGAACGCGGCCCGCGCCCCGGCCCGCCGGGCGGCGGCGAGCAGGTTCAGCTCGGCCCCGGCCACGTGCACCGAGGCCGACCGGCACTCGTCCAGCGGCTCCCCGTCCGCGGGCTGGAAGAGCACCATGGCCTCGCCGAGCCCCACGATCACGGCAGCCACCGGGCCCGCAGGTCGGGGCGTAGCCAGGCGGCGGGGGAGGCGATCGACAGCCCCCCGTCCACCGGCAGGCACACGCCCGTGATGAAGCCCGCCTCCGCCGAGGCCAGGAACCGCACGGCCGCCGCCACCTCCTCCGGTCGCCCCACGCGGCCCAGGGGGTACCCCTCGGCGACCCGCGGCAGGTGCTCGCCGCCGATCATCCCGGGCGCCACCGCGTTGACCCGGACCCCGCGCGGGCCGTACTCCAGCGCCAGCTGCCGCACCAGCCCGTCCAGGCCCGCCTTGGCCGCCGCGTAGCCGGGCAGTCCCGGCGCGGCGAGGAAGCTGTTCACGGACGTGACCGCCACGATGCTGCCGCCGGACGGCAGCACCGGGAGCGCGGCCCGGCACGCGTAGAACGCCCCGGACAGCGTCACGTCGAGCGCCGCCCGCCACTGCTCGTCGGTCTGCTCGGTCGCCGGGGCGACGGGCATGACCGCCGCGGCAAGCACGAGCACGTCGAGCCGGCCCAGCCGGGACAGCGCGAACGATGTCGCCGCGGCCGCTCCGGTACTGCTGGAACAGTCGACGACCGCGGTGTCCACAAAGGACGGATCGGCGAGCGGCTCCAGCGCCACGCCGGCGACCCGGTCCCCATCGGCGGCGAAGGCCGCGCCGATCGCCCGGCCGATGGGGGAGGAGCAGCCCAGCACCAGGACGCCTCTCACAGCGCCAGGTCCGACAGGATCAGGTCCAGGGCCGCGAGCGTCGCCGCGTCCGCATCGACGGCGGGCGCGCGGACCGTCGCCGACGCGATGACCCCGCGCCGCACCAGCACGTGCTTGTGGATCGCCCAGGCGATGCCCGGCTGGAGGCCGAACCGGACCAGCGGCAGCAGCCGGTTGAAGGCGGCCCGCGCCTCGTCGTGGGCGCCGGCGAGGTACAACCGCAGAATCTGGGCGAGCAGATCGGGGAACTCGCTGGCGGGCATGGTGCCGACGGCGCCGCGGGCGTACTCCTCCAGCACGAAGAGCGCGTTCTGCCCGCCCAGCACCAGGAACTCCCCGGCCGTGGCGTCGATGACGGCGCCCACCTTCGGCGCCGTCGGCTGGGTCTCCACCTTCACCGACTCGACCCCGTCGAGCTTCGACAACTCCACGATGAGCGGGACGGGCAGCGTCACCCCGGTCGACCCGGGCGCGTCCTGCACCATCACCGGCAGGCCGGCGGCGGCGACGGTCCCGTAGAAGTCGACGATCTGGGCCGGCGACGGCTTCACCATGAACGGCGGGATGACCATGACGACGCTCGCGCCCGCCTCCTGCGCGGCGAGCGTCTGCGTGACCGCGTCGCCGGTGCCGGTCGCCGAGACGCCGGCGACGACGG
This sequence comes from Dactylosporangium sp. NPDC005572, assembly GCF_040605515.1. Classification (NCBI taxonomy): domain Bacteria; kingdom Bacillati; phylum Actinomycetota; class Actinomycetes; order Micromonosporales; family Micromonosporaceae; genus Dactylosporangium; species Dactylosporangium sp. NPDC005572. Next base: position 92,420 of record NZ_JBEXCY010000002.1, read on the forward strand.
GCAGGACGGGGCCGGCCTCGGCGCTGACCACGCCGAGGATCGCGGCGCGTTCGGCGGCCGTGAGCGTGAAGCCCTCGCTCGCGAAGCCGAAGACCGCGAGCCCGTCCGCGCCGGACGCGACCGAGAACGCCACCAGCCGTCGCAGGCTCTCCAGGTCGAGCGAACCGTCGGGGTGGAACGGGGTGGCGAGCACGGGGATCAGCCCGCGCGCGTCGGTGGAGCGGCTCACAGGTCCTCCAGCAGGACGTCGACGCCGAGGCCCGGCGCCGTCGGGACGGGGAACGAGCCCGGGCCGCCGGGCAGCGGCCGGGCCAGGATGCGGTTGGCGACCGGGAACGGGCCCGGCTGGAACTCGAAGACGGGCATGGCCTCGACGGCGGCGGCGACGTGGAGGCCGGCGGCGAGCACGACGCCCAGGCCGACCGAGTGGTGCGGGGCGACGGGCACGTGGTGGGCGGCGGCGACCTCGGCGATCGCCATCGCCTCGGTGATGCCGGTCCGCCCGACGTCGGGCTGGGCGATGTCGAGGGCGCGGGCCTGCAGCCAGTGCCGGAACTCGTAGCGGTTGCGCAGCGTCTCGCCGACCGCGACCGGCGTGACGAGCGCGGCGGCCAGCTCGCGGTGGCCCTCGACGTCCTCCGGCACCAGCGGCGCCTCGTAGAACCAGGCGCCGCGCTCGTCGAGCGCCCGGCCGAGGCGCAGGGCGTCGGCGAGGTCGTACGCCCAGTGGGCGTCGACGGCGACCCGCATCCCCGTGGCGGCGACCGCGTCGTAGGTCGCGAGGTCCTCGGCGACGCCCCGGCCGAGGTGGAGCTTCACCGAGCTTGCACCCTCTGCAAGCCACTTGCGCGCCAGTGCCGCCCGTTCCCCGTCGGTCGGTACCGGAAGGCCCGACACGTACGTCGGCACCGACGCCCGGAAGGCGCCCCCGAGCAGGGCGTGGACCGGCAGGCCGGCCGCCTTGCCGGCCAGGTCCCACAGTGCGATGTCCACCGCGGCCAGGGCGTCGGCCTGGTGCCCGACCAGGTGGCCGCGCTCGCGCATGAGCCCGGTGAGCCGCGACCAGAGCGGCCGCACCCCGCGCGGGTCGGCGCCGACCAGCACCGGCGCGAGCAGCCGGTCCACGATCGCCTGGGCGATCTCGGGGCCCACCGGGGCCAGGCACTCGCCCCAGCCGACGGTGCCGTCGTCGCAGGTCAGCCGCACGATCAGGGTCTCGAAGCGGTCGGAGTAGAGGCTGCGCCAGGGTGGCCGCACGTAGTAGTCGGCCTCGACGGGAGCCCGCGTGGCCGCGCCCAGGTAGACGTCGTCGCCGCGCAGCTTCAGCGGATGGGTGCTGACATCAACGATCTTCACAAGGTGACCTCCGCTGGGCGGTTGACCGCTTGCAACATGCGGGATATCTTGCCGTATCACGCAAGCAACTTCCAGAGAGGGTTCCGATGGCTTCGGATGCCGGAAGCAACCAGAGCGTCGAGCGGGCGCTGACGGTCCTGCGCGTGTTCACCGCCGGCCGCGCCGAGCTGCGCGTGTCCGACGTTGCGAAGCTCGCCGACCTTGGACTCTCCACCGCGTCGCGGCTGCTGGCAACCCTCGAGGCGGCGGGCTTCGTGGACCGTGACCCGGTGAGCGGGCTCTACCGGCTGGGGCTGGACATGGTCAGCCTCGGCGGCGCGGTGCTCAACAGCCACCCGGTGCACCGCGAGGCCCGCCAGATCGCCCAGAACCTGGCCGCCGAGCTGGGCCTGGGCGTCAACGTGGCGGTGCGCCGCGACGCCAGCCTGTTCTACCTGCTCAACTTCGAGGGCCGGCAGGCGCCGCGGGCGTTCGTGCTGGCCGGCCAGCGCAACCCGCTGCACGCCACCGGCCTGGGCAAGTCGCTGCTCACCGGCCTGACGGCGGCCGAGCGGCGGGCCCTGCTGCCGGCCGACCGCCTGGTCTCCTACACCCCGCGGACCATCACCACCCACGCCGAGCTCGACGCGGAGATCGAGCGCACGGTGACCCGGGGATACGGCTCCGAGCTGGAGGAGCTCGCCCTCGGCCGGGCCTGTGTGGCCGCGCCGATCCGCGACTCCTCGGGCGGCGTGGCGGCCGCGCTGTCGGTCTCGGGCCCGCTCTCCGCAATCGACTTGCAGAAGCGGGAGGCGGAGCTGTCGCGGGCGGTCATCGAGGCCTGCGACTCGATCAGCATCGGGCTCGGCTACGTCGGCCCGGCCCACCACGTGCCGCTGGAGCAGGTCAGATGAATGGCCTGGTGAGCGGAGCGCGGCGGCTGTGTGGGACGTCGCCTGAAAATGGTTGCCGAACCACTGCCCCGGGTGGCACACTCCTTCGCACACGGTCGATAGTATACGATCGCCGAAGCGGAGGGACCTACATGGCACTCGCCGGATTCCAGACCAAGGCCGACCTCGTCTACGAGCGGCTCCGGGACGCGATCCTCACCGGCGAGCTGCGCCCGGGGGAGCGGGTGAACATCGACGCCCTCTCCCGCGAGCTCGGCATCAGCAAGATCCCGCTGCGCGAGGCCGTGCAGCGGCTCACCGCCCAGGGCCTCGTCGTGCAGCCCAACCCGCACGCGGGCGCGCAGGTCGCCCCGCTGTCGCTGCGCGAGATGCGCGGCGTCTACCTCGCCCGCGGCGCACTGGAGGGCCTCGCCGCCCGGGTGGCCGCCACGACCGTCAGCGACGCCGAGCTGGCCGAGCTGCAGGAGCTGCACGAGCAGATGCGGCAACGGTGCACGGCCGGCGACACCAGCGAGCTCTCCGCGCTCAACCGGAGGTTCCACGCCGGCATCGCCGACGCCACGCACTACGCGACGCTGCGTGAGCTCACCGACCTGACCCTGCTGCGCGTGCAGCACTACCGCGTCGGCGTGCGCGTCGAGCCGGCCTGGGGCCAGGTCGTCACGGAGCACGCCGCCATCCTCGACGCGCTGCGCCGCCGCGACGCGGACCGCGCCGAGATGGCCGCCCGCGACCACGTCGAGTGGCAGCTGGGCGTCGAGCTGCGCGCGACGCTCGACCCTTCCCTCATCGACCTGGACGACGACTGAGGTGCGCACATGAACAAAGGTCTCAGCGACCGCACGTTCGGCTTCCTGCTGACGCTCCCGGCGCTGGCGCTGCTCGGCGCCGTGGTGCTCTACCCGCTCGTCGGCGCCCTGTCGACCAGCCTCTTCCACCAGAGCCTGGTCCTGCCCGGCCGCACGTTCGCCGGCCTCGACAACTTCACGGACGTGCTCAGCCGCAACTTCTGGCCGGTCCTGCAGCACACGGTGGTCTTCACCGTCGGCGCGACGGTGGTGCCGGTCGTCGTCGGCTTCGCACTCGCCCTGGCGCTCAACACGAAGCTGCGCGGCCGGGCCGTGCTGCGCGGCCTGTTCCTGATGCCCTGGGTGATCCCCGGCGTGGTCGTCTCGTTCGTCTGGCTGTGGATCTTCAACGCCAACTACGGCCTGCTCAACGGCCTGCTGGTCCAGCTGCACATCGTGGACGAGCCGGTCACCTGGCTCGGTGACCCGACGACCGCGATGGCCGCGATCATCGTGGCCAAGAGCTGGGCCAGCTTCCCCTGGATCATGGTGATGCTGCTGGCCGGCCTCCAGACGGTACCGGCGACGCTGCACGAGGCGGCGGCCCTGGACGGCGCCGGCGCGGTCAAGCGGTTCTGGCACGTCACGCTGCCGCACCTGCGGGGCATCCTCGGCATCGTCGTGCTGCTGGAGGTCATCTGGAACGTCCAGCACTTCGACATGATCTACGTCCTCACCAACGGCGGCCCGGCCGGCTCGACGACCACGTTCGCGGTGGCCGTCTACGACACCGCCTTCAAGGCGTTCGACCTGGGCGACGCGAGCGCGCTCGGCGCGCTGTGGCTGGTCCTGATCCTCGCCCTGGTCGTGGTCTACGTCCGGGTCTCGGAGCGAGGGGAGAAGGCGGCATGACCGTGCAGGAGCTCGCCCGTCCCACGCCCACGCCGACCGAGCCCCCGGCCCCGGTCCGCAAGCCCCGCCGCCCGCGCACCCTGGGCGCCGCCGCGGTCGTCGCCATCATCGGCGTCTTCGCCTTCGGCCCGGTCTACTGGGTCCTCGTCACCGCGCTCACCCCGACGCACGACGTGTTCCGGTTCCCGCCCCACTTCATCCCCGACCGCATCACGTTCGAGCACTTCGGCAGCATCTTCGAGAGCCCCCGCCTCCTGAAGTACCTGCTCAACTCCATGATCGTCTCGCTGATCACGGCCGTGCTCACCGTCATCGTGAGCGCCTACACCGGCTACTCGTTCGCGAAGTTCCGCTACCGGGGCCGCCGCTCCCTGATGTACCTGGTGCTCGCCTCGCAGATGTTCCCGCAGGCCCTGCTGCTGATCACGCTCTACCTGGTCTTCAGCCAGGTCGGCCTGCTCAACTCGTACCTCGCGCTGATCCTGTCCTTCACCACGTTCACGCTGCCGCTGTGCGTCTGGATGCTCAAGGGCTTCTTCGACACGATCCCCGACGAGCTCATCGAGGCGGCCAAGGTGGACGGCGCCGGGCAGGGCGCCATCATCCACCGCATCCTGCTCCCGGTCTCGCTGCCGGGCCTGGTCGCGACGGGGCTGTTCGCCTTCATCCGCGGCTGGAACGACTTCATCTTCGCCCTGACCCTCGCCGGCCCGGACAAGCAGACGCTGCCGCCCGGGCTCGTCAACACCTACCTCGGTGAGTTCGAGACCGCCTGGCCCGAGCTCATGGCCGCGTCGCTGGTCGTGTCGCTGCCCGTCGTCATCGGCTTCACCGTCCTGCAGCGCTACCTCGTCGCCGGCCTGACATCCGGCGCCGTGAAGGGCTGAACACGCTCAACGTTTTCAGGCGACGTCCCACGCGGCCACCGCGCTCGGTTGCCCACGACACCCCGCCCACCCGCCCCTGGAGCCTCCAATGAACGTTCGTTTGACCCGCCGGTCGGCGCTGGGCCTCTTCGGCCTCAGCACCCTCGCCGCCTGTGCCCCGTCCACCAGCGCCCCGACCCCCGCCGGCACCGAAGGCCTCAAGGACGACGGGGTCAAGGAGTTCCCGCTGACCTCGTGGTCCTACAACGAGGCGGTCACCAAGCAGCCGATGACCGACGCCATCGCCAAGTACACGGCGGCCAACGCCGGGGTCAAGATCACCACGCCGTCGTACCCGTACAACGACTACCTCAACCAGTTGCTCCTGCAGGTGCAGGGCGGCCAGCTCGCCGGCGCCGTCCAGCTCGACGTCGCCTGGCTGGCCACCCTCGCCGCCACCGGCAAGCTCGTCGACCTCAAGAGCGTCGCCACCGGCCTGGACTACGCGCCGGCCGCGCTCGCGCTCGGCCAGTCCGGGGGCGCGCAGTACGGCCTGCCGTGGACGTTCGCCGGCATCGGCCTCATCAGCAACCAGGAGCTGCTCACGAAGGCCGGCGTGACCTCGACGCCGAAGACGGTCGCCGAGTTCGAGGCGGCGCTCACCGCGGTCAAGGGCCTCGGCGGCGGGATCGTCCCGTGGGCCGGCATGACCAAGGTCGACCAGCTCAAGGACATCATCCCGTGGATGTGGGAGTTCGGCTCCCCGATCGTCCAGGACGGCAAGATCGTCATCGGGGACGACGGCAGCGTCGAGGCCCTCACCTGGTACAAGAAGCTCTACGACCAGAAGCTCATCGCTCCCGACGTCAACCGGGTCGACGCCCGCGCGCTCATGTCCCAGGGCAAGACCGCCTTCTACGAGGACGCGATCGGCGGCAAGGCGACGGTCACCAAGTCGTCGCCGGACAAGGACCTCGGCACCAAGATGGTGCCCGTCGCCCGCCCGGTGAAGAACGCCGGCGACAAGCCCCGGCACCTCGCCTGGGGCCAGGTCATCGCGGTCATGAACGGCTCCGGCGCGGCCGCCGCGGCGAACTTCGCCAAGACCGTCACCACCGAGCAGGGGTACACCATCGACTGGTTCACCAAGACCGGCCTGCCGCCCACGACGAACGCGGGCCTCGCCGACTCGGCGGTGAAGAACGACAAGTTCGCCACCGACTTCACCGCGCAGATCGGCGCCAACTCCAGCGCCAGCCCGTTCTGGATCTACCCCCAGTTCTCCCAGATGGAGAAGGTGCTGGCCGAGGAGGTGCAGTCGATCCTCATCGGCAAGAAGTCGCCGAAGGACGCGCTGAGCTCCGCCCGCGACCGGATGAACGCCCTGATCAAGTAAGGGATCAAGTGAAGCTCACGATCGCCTCCGTGGAAGCCGTCGCCCTGGCCGCCCCGTTCGAGCGGATGTTCGACGAGGTACCGGAGTGGCTCCTCACCCCGGCGTCCAGCCATCGCGTGCTGCCGCGCCTGGGGCAGTACACCACCCTCGTCCGGATCCGCACGGTCGACGGCCTGGAGGGCATCGGCGAGGCCTACGGCCTGCCGGAGCCGCGGGTGACCGCCACCATCGTCGGTCACCTGCTCGCGCCGATGCTGATCGGGCGGGACGCCGGCGCGTCGGAGGCCCTGTGGGAGCTCATGTTCGGCGCGCAGGCCGGCGCCGGGCGCACCGGCGGGTTCTACCTGGAGGCGATCAGCGGGGTCGACCTCGCGCTGTGGGACCTGCGCGGCAAGGCCGCCGGGCAGCCGGTCCACCGGCTGCTCGGCGGCCCGGTCCGCACGTCGGTGCCGGTCTACGCGTCCCCGATCCCGTTCCTGCCCACCACCGCGGAGTCCGCCGAGCGGGCACTGTCCTTCCTGGACGACGGGTTCCACGCGGTGAAGCTCAAGCTCGGCCGCGGCGAGGCGACCGACCTCGCGCACGCGGCCGCCGTGGTCTCCGCGATCGACGGGCGCGCGGCCCTGCACGTCGACCTCAACTGCGCGTACGACGTGCGGACCGCGATCCGCCTCGGCCACGCCCTGGCCGATCTCGGCGTGCGCTGGCTGGAGGAGCCCCTGGCCACCGACGACGTCGCCGGCCTGGCCGAGGTCCGCGCGGCCGTGCGGATCCCGGTGGTCACCGGGGAGAGCGAGTTCATCCGGTACCGCTACCGCGACTTTCTGCTGGCCCGCGCCGCGGACGTCGTGATGCCCAACCTGGCCCGCGCCGGCGGCATCACCGAGGCCCGCCGGATCGCGGCGCTGTGCTCGGCGTTCCACGTCGACGTCTCGCCGCACGGCGTCGGCTCCGCGATCGGCCTGGCCGCGGCGCTGCAGTTCGCGGCGGCCACCCCCAACGTGCCCATCTACGAGTACAACCGGCTGCCCAACCCGCTGCGCGACGACCTGGCGCCCCGTCCGTCCCTCGTGGACGGTGCGCTGGTCGTGCCCGACGAGCCGGGCCTCGGCATCACCCTCGACGAGGATCTGATCGCCCACTACGAGGTGTTTCGTGCCTGACCTCGCGGTGGTGACGGGGGCGGCGGGCGGCATCGGCTCGGCCGTCGCCGCCCGCCTGCGCGCCGACGGCTTCACCGTAGTGGGCATCGACCGTGCGGAAGCGGACCTCACCGATGAAGCGGCAGTGCTGTCAGTTTTTCGCGGTATCGGCACCGTCGCCGTGCTGGTGCACTGCGCCGGCGTCACCGCCGGTGCACCTGCGCACGCCACGTCGTTGACCGACTGGCGCGCGGTCCTCGACACCAACCTCACCTCCGCGTTCCTCTGCGCACGGGCTGTGCTGCCCGGGATGCTGCACGAAGGGCGCGGTGTCATCGTCACCATCGGCTCCGTCCACGGCCACGCGTTCCAGCCCGGCTACCCCGCCTACGCGGCGGCCAAGGCCGGCCTGGCCGCCTTCACCCGCCAGCTCGCCGTCGAGTACGGCCGCTCCGGCGTCCGCGCCGTCACGATCAGCCCCGGCTGGGTCCGTACCCCCGACACCCTGACCCGCGTCACCGACCCGAACGACCTGGCCCGCCTGGCCGAGACCCAGCTCGCCGGCGAGCCGGCGCACGTCGCCGACGCCGTGGCGTTCGCCGTCTCGCCCGCGGCCGCCCTACTTACCGGCACGGAGATCGTCCTGGACGGCGGCGCCTCCGCCGTCCAGCCCGCGGCCCTGCTCAGACCCGGGCCGCGTGCCCGCCTCGGCCTTCCGCCACTCACGGAGGCCCGTCCAAGGCCGGGTCCAGAGCCGATAGGCCCCGACCAAATCAGCTAGGAGGAGTCGTAGATGCCCCTCACCCGTCGCACCGCGCTCGCCGCCACCGCCGCCACAACCGCCGCCGTCGCGGTCGGCGTCACCGCCCGCCCCGCCTTCGCGGCCGCCGCCGACTACGTCATCCGCCACGACCAGCCCCGGCAGACCATCCTCGGCCTGGGCGTCGAGATCCAGTCCGACTCGATCGGCTCCGGCAACAACGGCCTGCCGGCCGCCACCACGTCCGTCCCGCACGACCTCGTCGCCACCGAGCGCACCCGCATGTACCGCGACCTGCTGAAGATCCGCGAGGACCGCGGCTTCCGCTACCTGCGGCTGGCGCTCGGGCTGTACCTGCGCGGTCTGGACAGCGCCCAGAAGCAGATCGTGGGCCGCTGGCCGACCCAGCTCGCCGAGCTGGCCGAGCTGATCGCCCAGTCCGGCATCGAGGGTGTCTCGGCCGAGTACTGGTCGCCGGCGCCCGGGTGGAAGTCCAACGGCAGCTACATCGGCGGCACGATCGCCTCCACCGACCCGGGCTGGCTCGACCAGTTCGGCGACGCGATCGTGCGGGACCTGGTGTACCTGCGCGACAACGGCGTGCCGGTGAAGATGTTCAGCCTCCAGAACGAGCCTTCGATCGGCGGCGTCGCGTACTCCTGCTGCACGTACAGCAATGACCAGTACTACAAGGCCTTCAAGGCGATCGCGCCCAAGGTCCGCGCCGAGTTCCCCGGCATCCTCATCCACGCCGACGCCGAGAACGGCCAGCGCGGCCGGGGCGGCGCCCTCATCCGCGGCGACGCCGCCGCGCTGGCCCAGGTCGACGGCTGGTCGTTCCACCGCATCGGCAGCGACAGCAACGACCAGCTCCAGAACAACTACACCAGCGACGCGACCGGCAAGCCGGTGTTCAGCAACGAGTTCGAGTACCAGGTGCCGACCAGCGACTGGAAGATGGTCAACACCGCCCAGTCGATCATGAACTGGATGACGTTCCAGAACTCGCCGACCTGGTTCTGGCTGCACGCGCTCAAGCCGACCTACAACTCGGAGGCGTCGGGCTACTCGCTCGGCTTCTGGCGCCCCTATGACGACGACGACTTCACGAAGTACCCGGACATCGCCAAGGGTCACTGGGACTACAACCCGCGCAACTTCAACGGCATCTACGGGTTCGTGCGGTACCTGCCGTGGAACTCGATGCGCTACCACGTCGACGAGGGCACGGTCCGGACCGAGCAGCGGATCATGGCCTGGAAGACCCCGCAGGGCAAGCTCGTCTTCGCGTTCACCAACCGGAGCACGTCGAGCGTGACGTACACCGTCGACACCGGCTCCACCCGGGCGTTCCAGGGCCAGCAGTTCACGCCCACGGCCCGCAACACCAACCTGACCGACAAGACCGGCCCGGTGCTCAGCCTCACGCTGCCGCCGACGTCGGTCCAGTTCTGGATCGAGCGACTGTGACCTCCTTCGACGACCTGCTGTCCGGCCGGCCCCTGGTGGCGATCCTGCGCGGCGTGCCCGTCGCGCGCGCCCTGGAGCTGGCCCGGGCGGTGTGGGACAGCGGCCTCGGCGTCGTCGAGGTCCCCATCCAGACGGTTGAGGCCGTCGAGGTGCTGCGGTCACTCGCGGCCCAGGGCCCGCCGGTCGGTGCCGGCACAGTGCGCTCGCCCGAGCAGGTCGCGATCGCGGCCGAGGCCGGGGCGGCGTTCACCGTCGCGCCCGGGTTCGCCGCCGAGGTGGCCCGGGCCAGCCAGGACGCCGGGCTGCCGCACCTGCCCGGCGTGGCGACCGCGACCGACGTGCACCACGCGCTCAAGGCCGGCTGCGGCTGGCTCAAGGCGTTCCCGGCCGGGTCGCTCGGGCCCGGCTGGCTGCGCGAGATGCGCGGCCCGTTCCCCGAGGCGCGGTTCGTGGCCACGGGCGGGGTCGGCGCGCACAACGCCCGTGACTACCTCGACGCGGGCGCCGCCGCCCTGGGCGTCGGCGGCGCGGTCACTCGCGACGGGGGCCTCGCGGAGCTGCTGGAGGTGCTGCGCCATGGATGACGTCATCGAGGCGGTGGCCCTGCGGGCGCTCGAGCACCGGTACAGGATCTGGGGCTTCGGCGAGGGCCCGGCCCTGCTCGGCCTGCTCCGCGCGGGGGAGCGGCTCGGCCGTCCACAGTGGATCGGCGCGGTCGCGGACCTGGTGGCGCCGTCGCTGCACCGCCCGCCGGACGTCACCGACCACCTGATCCCGGTCGAGGTCCTCACCGAGCTGGCCCGCCTGCGCCCCGGCCTGGACGTCGCCCCGGCCGTCGCCCGCTTCCGTGCCGCGGTCGCCGGTGTGGTGCACCGCCCCGACCTCGGGCCGTTCGTCTGGGTCGACTGCATGCACACCGACGGCCCGGGCCTGCCGCCCGAACCGGCACGGCTCGCGATCGAGGCCGTCGCGGCGCTGCTCGCCTCCCCGGGCGGGCTGTTCAGCCACGGCCACGACGGCGTCCGGGCGAACGGCGTCCACTGGGGCCGTGGCCAGGGCTGGGCGCTGTCCGGGCTCCTCGCCGTCGGCTCGCCACGGGTTCCGTCGCTGGTCGCCGCCCTGGAGCGGCACGAGGAGGACGGGCGGTGGCGGACCGTCGTCGACCTCGACGGCGCCCCGGTCGAGCACAGCGTGTCGGCGTTCGTCGCCGCCGCGCTGCCCTCGACGCCGATGGGCAAGCGGGCCCTGGCCGCCGCGCTCGACGCCCTCGACGGCGACGGCGGCCTGCCGGTGTCGGAGGCCACCCCGATCGGCGACGCGGCCTCGTACCTCACCCGGGCCACGGGCGTGTTCCCGTGGGGCCAGGGCCCGCTGCTGCTCGCCCTGCTGGAGGCAGCACGGTGAAGGTCGCCCGGATCGAGACGTTCGTGCTGCGGGCCGCGCCGCCCGAGGTGTACTGGGGCGCCCGCACCTGGAGCGCCGACCGCGGCGGCCAGGTCGCCGGCTACCCGGTCCCGGCCCGCCGCCGGTACGCCTACTCGCCCACCATCGACACCGTCCTCGTCCGGCTCGAGACCACCGACGGCGTCACCGGCTGGGGCGAGTGCAAGGCCCCGGTCGCCGCGCCGGCCACCGCCGCCATCGTGAACGAGCTGCTCGCCCCGCTCGTGACCGGCACCCGGCTCGACGAGATCGCGGTCACGTGGGAGCGCATGTACGCCGGCATGCGCGTGCGTGGCCACGACGCCGGCTTCTGGCTGGAGGCGCTGTCCGGGGTGGACATCGCACTGTGGGACGCCTGGGGCCGCACGCTGGGCCAGCCGGTCCACGCGCTGCTCGGCGGCGCGTTCCGCGCCTCGGTTCCGGTCTACGCCTCGGGCATCCCGGCCGCCGACCCCGACCCGCGGGCCCGCGGCGAGGCGCTGCGCGACGCCGGCTGGACCGCGGTGAAGGTCGCGATCGGGCTCGACCCCGCGCGCGACATCGCCGCCGTCGAGTCGGTGCGCGACCTGTTCCCGCGCGTCTTCGCCGACGCCGCCGGCCAGTACGACGTGCGGCAGGCGCTCCACGTCGGCCGGGCCCTCCAGGAGCTCGGCGTCGGCTTCTTCGAGATGCCCATCGCCCCCGAGCACGTCGCGGGCTATCGAGAACTGGCGGGCCGACTCGACGTACCGCTGGCCCTGGACTCCCTCCCGGGCCGCTTCCGGGCGCTGGAGTTCCTCCGCGCCGGCGCACTCCACGTGCTGCAGCCCGACGTCTGCCGGGCCGGCGGCATCACCGAGACGATGCGCATCGCCGCCCTCGCCGACGCGTTCGGCGCCCAGGCGACGCCGCACGTGAGCATCGGCTCGTCCGTCCACTTCGCGGCCAGCCTGTCCTGCGCCGCGGCCATCCCCAACCTCGACGTCGTCGAGCACTGGATCGGCGACAACCCCCTGTCCGCGGTCGCCGCCGTCGCACCGCCGGCCGGCGGCGAACGCACCGTCAACCCCTTGCCAGGCCTCGGGCTCGACATCGACGAAGCGAGGGTCCGCGCCCTGGCCGAGTGAAGGAAGGACCCATGAGAAGAGCCGCAGTGGTCGCCACCGCCATCCTGGCGACCACGCTCCTCGGCGCGCCCGCATCCGCCGCGCCGGCCGCCGTGACGCTCGTGCCCTATCCCATCGACAGCTCCAACCAGGCCGGCTGGTGGTCGCCGCTGGAGACCTACTCGCCCGGCACCGACTACGCGTACCTCGCCTTCAACGAGCCCGGCGCGACCGCCGGCACGCACAAGGTGGCCATCGCCCGCCGCGACACGGCCGGCACCTGGACCCGCCTGCCGGTCATGAACGGCGCCGCCCAGGCCGAGTACACCGACGACGTGGGCCACAACCAGCCGTCGATCGCCCGCGACGGCAGCGGCCGCTTCCACGTGTTCGCCAGCATGCACAACAACGCGTGGCGGTACTTCCGCAGCGACACGGTCGGCGCCAACCCCACGTTCCACGGCGCGGACCTGCCCGACCAGGGCATCGGCGTGACCTACCCGGTGCTGACGACGGCCCCGAACGGCGACGTCTACCTCATCGCCCGCCTGGACGGCGCCCAGTCCGCGGGCCGCTCCGGCCGCCTCTACCGCTGGAACAACGCCACGTCGACCTGGACCCGCGTGGCCGTCTTCGCGAGCTCGGCCAACCGGGCCGTGTACCCGGACGACCTGCAGTTCGACCCGGCCGGCAACCTGCACATCCTGTGGGAGTGGGGCCTGTGGCCGGCCACGGCGTTCCGCCACGAGCTCAGCCACCTAATCTACCGACCCGCCTCCGCCGACTTCACCGACCACAGTGGAGCATCCGTCACCGTCCCGGTGAGCCTCGCGACGGCCGACGTCATCCAGCCGCTCGGGGCCACCGAGGTCTACGAGGGCAACGACGGCACCGGCCCGGCGGTGCAAAGCGCCAAGCTGACGCTCGACGGCACCTCCCCGAAGGTGGTGTACCGCTACCGCACGGGCTCCATCTTCACGGTCCGCTACGCGTACCTCTCGGGCGGCTCGTGGACCCTCGACACGGTCTACTCGGCCGCCCAGACCACGGCCGCGATCGACATCACCTGGCACCCGACGGACCTGAAGCGCGTCTACTACGCCACCGCGGACGGCCTGTTCATGGCCACGAAGCCCGGCACGACGTGGACGGCGGTGGCGGTGTCCCCGGGCATCCCGGTGTCCCGCTTCTCGGTCGAACGCAACACGCAGGGCGTGGACGTCCTGTACCTCGTCGACCTGACCAACCTTCGCCTGTACTACGGGAGGAACTGATGCGCCGCCTGACCGTGCTCGTCCTGGTGGCCGCCGGCCTGGTCGCCGCACCGGCCGCACCGGCCGCCGCCGACCCCACCGGTACCGGCTGGACCACCGTCTTCTCCGACGACTTCGACGGCTCCACATTGGACACTTCCCGCTGGAACTTCCGCACCGACAGCAAGGCCTACAGCACCCAGCGCCCGGAGAACGTCTCCGTCTCGGACGGCCTGCTGAACATCGCGCTGAAGAAGGAGACGTACGGCGGCAAGTCGTACACGGGCGGCGGCGTGGTATCAAAGCAGTCCCTGCGCTACGGCTACTACGAGACCCGGGCAAAGCTGAACGACGGCGCAGGCTGGCACAGCTCGTTCTGGATCATGTCGGGCGACGGCTCGACGACCTTCCCGGCCTCCCAACGCACAGAGATCGACGGCTTCGAGATCGACTCGATCAGCCCGACGAGAATCCACCACGGCGTACTGACCTGGAAGGGCAGCGGCGTCTCGGCCGGCAAGTCGTACGGGACGACGTACACGAGCTCGACGATCGACTCGCGGGCGTGGCACGTCTACGGCATGGACTGGCAGGAGACCTCGGTCCGCTTCTACGTGGACGGCGTCCTGATGTACACGGCCCCGTACGTCCCCACGGACTGGACCCACGACTACACGAACATCTGGCTGACCAGCATCGCCTACGGCACGGTCCCGGACGACACCAAACTCCCGGCCACGGTCCAGTTCGACTACGTGAGGTACTGGCAGAAGGACTACTATGTGGACAACGACGGCCCGGCGGCCTACGGCTACTCGGAGACGGGCACGTGGCTGCCGTCAACCCTGACCGGCTGGACCGTGGCGTCCCCGACCCGCTACGCAACCTGCGGTAGCGCGGGCAACACGGCAACGTGGCGCCCGAACCTCCGCGCCGCCGGGAGCTACCAGGTCTACTACTACCGGGTGGCGGCCACGAACAGCGACCCCCAGACGACCCTGTCGGTAACACACTCGGCCGGCACGACGACAACGCAGGTCAACGGCACCACGACCCCGTCGGGTTGGGTGAGCCTGGGCACGTACACCTTCACCGCGGGCACCCAGGGCGCGGTGAAACTGACGTCGTCAGGCACCGGCTGCGCCAGGGCCGACGCGGTGAAGTTCCTCCGAGTTTGACGACGTGACCGGGGGAGCTTCTGCCCGCCGCCCCGGCCAGAAGCTCCCCACACCCACCCCGCAGCCGAGCCCGGGACCGGAAGCATGATCACGGAAGTTCCTGTCTCGTAGACGACCAGAAACTTCCGTGATCATGAACCTCCACCATTTGGTAACCGCCCACCGGATGCCATGCGGGCCTCCTGGCCCGGCGGTTTGGGCGGTGCTCACCGGAAGAGCACACCCAGCACTCTCGCCACGGGGGCGTCATGCCACGGCGGCCTGCCAGCGGCCGCACGGACCCCAACCGGCACGTACGCCGCGGCCATGGGACGGCCTGGACCACCGGCCGACGACCCGGACGGCCCGCAACGCTACGGCCGGCGCGAAGCGCGGCCGCGGGAAGGCCGGGACGCCACCTCGACCACCTATGAAGGGTGACCACGCTATTCGGTAAAGCGCCATGCCGGAGGCCGGCGCCACCATCGGCCGAGCGTCGTCTGCCGTCCACACCGCAGCAGAGGCCCAGGGGTCCTGGAACGACGGCGCGCCAGCGGCCCCACGGAAAGCAAGCGACACGCACGCCGAGGCCCACCCCGCCGGCCAGACGCCCGCCCGACCCGAGCCCCGCAGCCATAGCCACCATGCCGGCGCGATCCAGGTCCGGCGCGATGCACAACGGCGCCTCGACACTCGACCGTGTTGCCCCGAACGGCGATCACGGCGCCTCAAGGACCGACCGTGGCGCCCCAAAGGGCAATCTTGGTGTCTCAGGCAATGACCGTGGCGCCCCAGGCAGCGATCACCGCGCCTCAAACGCTAACCATGGCAACTCAAACGCCGACCATGGCCGGCCAACAGCACGCCGCGCCGATCGCGGCCCACGGCCCGGCGTTGTGCGGCGGTGGCTGGGCCACAGACGGACGGACGACGGCAGCGCCAGCCCTCCGGCCACGGAGCCTTGACGGCCGTCCGCGGGGCGGGGCGGCCTGTGCAGCCGTGAGCGCAGTGCGGCCCCTCCCCGGCACGAGCCAGGGAGGGGCCGCGAACCGCCGAGCGGCGGTCAGTGCACGATGACCGGGGCGCCGTCCTGGGCCGGGGCGTCGGACTTCGTGTTGCGGACCATCACGATCACGACCACGGCGGCCACGGCCAGCAGGATCGCGCTCGCCGTGAAGGCCACGTTGTACCCGTGGATCGCCGCGTGTGCCTGCTGGAGCGGCTCCGCGCCGTGGTCGGTCAGGTAGCCGGTCACGGCCGTCGTGAAGATGGTGTTCAGCAGGGCCGTGCCCAACGAGCCGCCTACCTGCTGGGTCGTGTTCACCATGGCGCTGGCCACGCCCGCGTCGTGGTTGGCGATGCCCGACAGGGCGACGCTGCTCAGCGGGACGAACACCAGGCCCATGCCGAAGCTCATCGCGACGAAGGACGGCAGGATGTGCACCGCGTACGACGAGTCGAGGTCCAGCTGGGTCAGCCACACCATGGCCGCGGTCGCCAGCAGCGCGCCGGTCGCCATCAGGACCTTCGGGCCGACCCGCGGCAGCAGCCGCGAGGCCACGACCGCCGCGGCCACGATGCCGCCCGAGAACGGCAGGTAGGCGACGCCGCTCTTCAGCGCCGAGTAGCCCATCGTCTGCTGCAGGTAGAACGTCATGAACAGGAACATGCCGAGCATGCCCGCGCCGAGCAGGATCGAGACCAGGTACGACGCGCCACGGTTGCGGTCGAACAGCACGCGCAGCGGCAGCAGCGGGTGCTTGGTGCGCGACTCCCAGAACAGGAACGCGCCGAGCAGCGCGACCGCGCCGGCCAGCCAGCCGATCGTCACGCTCGAGCTCCAGCCGTCGGTCGCGGCCTTGGTGAAGCCGTACACCAGGGCGACCTGACCCGCGGTGGCGAGGATCGCGCCGGGCACGTCATAGCGGGTGTCGCCGGACGCCCGGCTCTCCTTCACGACCGGGATCGCCCACACGAACGCGATGATCGCGACCGGGATGTTCACCAGGAGGCACCAGCGCCAGTTCGCATACTCGGTGAGCAGACCGCCGGCGAGCAGGCCGATCGCCGCGCCACCGCCGGAGATGCCGCCGAAGACGCCGAACGCCTTCGCCCGCTCCTTGGCCTCGGTGAACGTGACCGTGATGAGCGACAGCGCGGCCGGCGCGAGCAGCGCGCCGAACAGGCCCTGCAGCGCGCGGGCGGCGTAGAGCGTCTCGGCGTTGACCGCCGCACCGCCCAGCGCCGAGGCCGCGGCGAAGCCGAGCAGGCCGACGAGGAAGGTCCGCCTGCGGCCGAAGAAGTCGGCGATCCGCCCGCCGAGCAGCAGGAACCCGCCGAAGGTCAGCGTGTAGGCCGTGACGATCCACTGCCGGTCGGCGGTCGAGATGTCGAGCGCCTGCTGCGCCGAGGGCAGCGCGATGTTCACGATCGTCGCGTCGAGCACGACCATGAGCTGCGCGATCGCGATGACGGCGAGCGCCAGCCAGCGGCGTGGATCAGGCGGAACCGATGCTGATTTAACCGATATGTCCGGCGCAAAGACGGTCTCGTTCGACATGCTTGAAGCCTCCGAAAGCCAGGGATTTCCACCCGCGTCCGCACTCTACGGACGAGGTACGACAAAAATGAGGAAAGGAACCGGTCAGCAACCCTGCCGCAGCACGGGCAGCAGCACCCCGTCGACGAGCCGCGTCGCGAACTCCTCGTCCATGGGGCCGGTCTGCCACAGCCGCCGGCTCATCACCATGGCGTGCAGCACCTCGTGCAGCAGCTCGGACCGGCTGCCCTCGGGCAGCTCACCCCGGTCGACCGCACGCTTGATCATCGTTTCGAACAGCTCATGCTTCGTCTCGTAGACGCAGCGATGCATGACCTCTGACAGCTCCGCGTTGTGCGTGGCCGCCGTCATCAGGCCGGTGAGCACAGCACCGTCGGCACCATTGGCGACCGTGCACGCCATGGTCACGAATGCCCGCAGGTCACCACGCAGCGTGCCGGTGTCCGGCGGCTCGACCGAGGCGCCGAAGCGGTGCTCGATCGCGTCCATGACCAGCTCCGGCTTGTTGGGCCAGCCCCGGTAGATGGTCGCCTTGCTCGCGCGGGCCCGCGCGGCCACGGCGTCCATCGACATCCGGTCGTATCCGACCTCGCCGAGCAGCTCGAACACCGCTTCGCAGATGGCGACGCGGCGGTCCTGCTTCGGCGCGGTGACGACCATCGGACCTCCCAAAGACGTGGTGTACGGAACGGTTCCGTCTCGAAACTAGCTCGACCGGGGGCTGGTACGAAACGGTTCCGTACACCTCTTCTGTGAACGACGCCACATCCAGGGAAGTTTTCACAAGACAAGGGCTTCAGGTGTACTCCGGAAGCCCGCGCTCTTATCGTCAGGTCCATGACAGATCTGTCACCCGAGCGTCGCATGTGGTCGCTGTTCGAACCCGTCCACGCCGTCACGTACTTCGCCGGTGACGCGCTGGGCGCGTTCGAGGAGGCCGGCCTGCGCGGGTTCTGGCGCGGCTACTTCGCCGGGCGGTCCGCCCCGCTCGGCCCGGTCGGCGCCGGCCCGGTCATCGCCGCCTACTACGGGTTCGCCCCGCGCATGGTCACCCGCGCCCTACCCGACGTGTGGACCCGCATCACCCCCGAGGCCGCGCTGGAGGCCCGCCGGATCGGCTCCCGCCGCACGCTCGAGAAGGCGCTCGAAGGCTCCGACGTGCGTGCGGCGGCGACCCTCCTGCGCCGCGCCGCGGAGTCGGTCGACATCACCGGCCGCGTGCTCGGCGCCGCCAACGCCGCGCTGCCGTGGCCCGAGGACCCGGTCGACGTGCTCTGGCACGCGGCCACGATCCTGCGCGAGCACCGCGGCGACGGCCACGTCGCGGCGCTGCTCGTGGAGGGCGTCGGCGGCTGCGAGTCGAACGTCTGGCGGGTCGCCCTGCGCGACGGTGACGGGCGCGACTTCTACCAGCCGGCCCGCGGCTGGACCGACGAGGAGTGGGACGCGGCCCTCGACGCGCTGCGCTCGCGCGGCTGGGTCGACGGCGAGGGCAGGGCGACCGGCGCGGCGCACCAGAAGTACGACATCGTCGAGGGCATCACCGATCGGCTGGCCGCCGGCCCGTGGGCGGCGCTCGGTCCCGATGCCACCGAGCGCTGCGCGGAGCTGCTGTATCCGATCGCGGTCCGGGCGTCGCGCCTCTTGCGCCACCCGAACCCGATCGGCCTGCCTAGTTTGCGTACTCCGGGTGCTTCTTGAGATAGGCGACGATGAACGGGCACTGGGCGACGATCTTCAGCCCGGCGTCGTTGGCGAGGGTGAGTGCGCCGGCCGCGAGCTTGCTGCCGATGCCCTTGCCCTCGAACTCCGGCTCCACCTCGGTGTGCGTGAAGACGACCCGCGTCGGCGCGCCCTCCTCCGGGTGCAGCCGGTAGTAGGCCGCACCCGCCAGGGCGCCGTCGACGTGGATCTCGTATCGGTGCTGGTCGGCGTTGTCGACGACGTTGAAGTCCACTCAGGACGCCTCTCCCCGCACGTCAGCGTGCGCCGCGGGGATGCTGCCGAGCCGGCCGGCCTGGTAGTCCTCGAACGCCTGCATGACCTCGGCCTTGGTGTTCATGACGAACGGACCATACGCCACGACGGGCTCGCGGATCGGCTGACCGCCGAGGAACAGCACGTCCATGGTGGGGTGCCGCGGGTCCTGCTTGGCGTCGGCCGTCACGGTGATGGAGTCGCCCTCGCCGAAGACGGCCAGCTGGCCCAGCTCGACCGGCCGCCCCTTGGTGCCCACGGTGCCCTTCCCGGCGAGCGTGTACGCCAGCGCGTTGAAGTCCTTCCGCCACGGCAGCGTCAGCGAGGCGCCGGGTGAGATCGTCGCGTGGATCAGGGTGATCGGCGTGTAGGTGGCGCCGGGCCCGGCGTGCCCGTCGAGCTCACCGGCGATGACCCGCAGCAGCGACCCGCCGTCCGGCGACGTGAGCAGCGCGACCTGGCCGCCGCGGATGTCCTGGTACCGCGGGGCCGCGAACTTGTTGTCACGCGGCAGGTTCACCCACAGCTGGAACCCGTGGAACAGCCCGCCGCTCACCACCAGGTGCTCCGGCGGCGTCTCGATGTGGAGGATCCCGCTTCCCGCAGTCATCCACTGAGTGTCACCATTCGTGATCACTCCGCCACCGCCGTTCGAGTCCTGGTGCACGAACTCGCCGTCGATGATGTAGGTGACGGTCTCGAACCCGCGGTGCGGGTGCCACGGGGTGCCCTTCGGCTCGCCCGGCGCGTATTCGACCTCGCCCATCTGGTCCATGTGGATGAACGGGTCGAGCGCCCGCAGGTCGACCCCGGCGAACGCGCGCCGGACGGGGAACCCCTCGCCCTCGTAGCCCTTGGGGGCGGTGGTCACGGACACCACGGACCGCGGCCGGGCGACGGTCGGATCGGGCGTGCTCACACGGGGCAGCGCAAGAACGTTCTCGACGGTGATCGCGGGCATGTGACGCCTCCAGGGTTGCGGCTTGTGTCGCCGGTTGGAACGATACTTGCGCGGCAAGTATTCCGCAAGTCAACAACTTGCCCGGACGCCGCCGCGGCCCGCCCCCATGATCAAGGGAAACTCCTGGTCGTCATGGCAGCCAGATGTTTCCCTTGATCATGGCGGACCGCCACGACGCGGCGCTGCCAGGCGCCGAAGCCCGTCGAATGTGGACGACATTTCGGATTTGTCCGACGAAGAAAGTGCGGAGCGGCCGGTCGAGCCCGGGCCAAGGGCGGGACGGTGTGCCGGCGCGGACGATCAGGGCCGCCGGGAGGAGGCAAGGGGCGAAGCGGCCGGTCAAGCCGGGCCGGGGGTGGAGCCGGGTGCGGGACGGTGCCGGCGCGGACGACCGGCGCCGCCGGGAGGAGGGAGGTGCGAAGCGGCCGGTCAAGCCCCCGCGCCGGGGGTGGGGCCGGAGGTCAGGCCGGGGGCGGGGCGGTGCTGGCGCGGACGACCAGGGCCGCCGGGAGGCGCAGGTGGGCCGGGTCCGGGGCCGTGCCCGTGCGGAACGACGCGATGGCCCGGGTCAGCGCGGCCGCCGCCGCGTGACCCTTGGCCAGGACGTCCTGGCGGACCGTGGTCAGCGGCGGGCGCAGGCGGGCCGCGAGCGGGCTGTCGTCGAAGCCCACCACCGAGAGGTCCTCGGGGACGCGCAGGCCGAGGTCCTGGGCGGCCTGGACCACGCCGGAGGCCAGGGCGTCGGAGAAGCAGAGGACCGCGGTCGGGCGGGGCGGCGCCGGGGGAGTCGCGCCGTCCTGCGCCGGGTCCGGCACGGGCGGGGCGAGGAGCAGGCGGCCGCCGTCGTAGCCGTTCTCGGGGCGGCCGTGCGGGAGGCGGACGATCGTCGGCTCGATGCCGGCCGGGCGGAGCGCGTCGAGCCAGCCCGCGATGCGCTGATGGGCGACGTACCCGTCGATCATGCTCTCCTCGTCGGCGATCCGGCCGTGGGCGCCGCGGACGCCCGAGGTCACCACGCCGACGTGGCGGTGGCCCAGGTCGACCAGGTGCTGGGCGGCGGCCCGGGCGCCGGCGCGGTCGTCGACGTTGACCGCCGGGATGCCCTCGGCCGGGACCTGGTCCACGAAGACGACCGGGATCTTGCGGCGGAGCAGCCAGTCGACGGCCGTCGACTCGGGGTCGCAGGAGTACACGAGCGCGCCGTCCATCGCCACGTCCCGCGCCGGGATGACGTCGCCGCTGGTCGTCGCCGTGAGCAGGGTCAGGCCGAGGCCGGTCGGGGTCAGCTCGTCGGCGATCGCGCCCAGGAACGCGGTGGCGATCTCGTCGGTGAACGCGTCGCGCAGCGACTCGGTGAGCAGCACGCCCACGGCGCCCGTGGTGCCCTTCGCGAGAGCGCGGGCGGCCGGGTCGGGCCCGACATACCCGAGCTCGTCCGCGACCGCCAGGATCTTGTCCCGCAGGGTGGGGGAGAGCTGGTCCGGGCGCGAGAAGGCGTTGGAGACCGTCATCCGGCTGACGCCCACCCGGTCGGCGATCGTCTGCAAGGTCACCCTCGCCACCATCGCCTCCTCAGTCGCACGGCCGTCCATTGCACCATAACAATGCGCCCCGAACCGGAGTCCGGTCCGGGGCCGCAACGAGGGATCAGGCGAGCGCTCAGCGGGCCGGGCTGCAGGTGGCCGGCGGGGCGATCGCCGTCGCCGCGCGGCGCAGGGTCGCCGCGATCGCCGTCCGGGTGCGGTACGCGCGGGGCGAAGGCTCCGGGTACGGCACCACGGGTGCGTGGGGCAGTGCGCTGTTGAACTCGAAGCCCTCCGGGCCGGCCCACGAGCCGGGGAACTCACGAGCCATCGCCGACTGCGAGACGATCATTGCGAGCGGGAACATCACGACCTCCGAAAGCTGTACCGGTACAGTGTGCCTGTACCGGTACAGTAGAGGACGCGAGCTGTACCGGTCAAGAGGATTCAGGAAGCCGTCAGCGGCGGGGGCGGAGCGAACGGGGCGCCGGGCGGCGGGCCGGTGCCGGGCGGCGCCGGAAGAACGCCCACACCACGAGCGCGGTCACGACGAGGACCCCCACGAGGTACCAGATCCAGGCCAGCGACCGGGCGGGCGGCGGAGGCGGCGGCGCGGCGACCACAGGGGGCGCGCACATGGTCTGGTCCGGCGCGGCCGAGGCGTCGGCGGCCGCCACCCGCAGGACACCCTGACAGCGGCCGATGGCCGGCGTGCCCATCTCGGCGACGACGGTCCACTCGCCGGGCGCCAGCGTCCCGGGGTACGTGAGCGCATCCCCCTTGCGCTGCAGGCCGGCCGGGCCGACGCGCCCGCCCGCCGACGAGGTCGCCAGCATCGTCATGCCGACCGCCTCGGTGACCGGGTGACCGTCCTGCCAGGCCACCGTCACCCAGACCGAGCCGCGCCCGTCGCCGTGCAGCGTGAGGATCACGCCGTCGTGGGCCTCGGCGTGGTCCGCGCATCCGAACACCGCGGCCGAGGTCGCGGCGATGACCGCCACGAACCAGGCCGCGGCCCGGCGTCGCCAGGACGCCGGGCCGCTACCCATTACGAAGAGCCGGCTCACGTGCGCTGCGGGATCCAGCTCTGGTACTTCGCACCACTCGGCTTCTGCAGGGCCAGCAGCCGGCTGCCGAAGTAGGAGGCGTTCGCCACGCCAACGACCAGCCCACCGGGGGAGGTCAGCGCGACGCCGTACTCGGTCTGCGTCACCTTCCACTGCAGTGCGGTGGCGCAGTCACCCTGAACCAGCGTGGCCCCGGCGGCGTCCTTGTTGCCGCTGGTCGTCACGCAGGCGTTGGTGGCCTTCGAACGGACCAGGAACGCGCCGTTCGCCGCAGGCTCCAGCTTCCACAGCTGGTTCGCCCCGCCGTGGCGCGGGTAGACGATGATCGGCGTGCCGGCCGCGCTGCGGGCGCCGAACACGTCGGCCACCCCACCGGTCAGGCTGTTGCCGAACACCATCCACGACCCGGCGGTCGGGTTCGAGGCCGCCGCGGTGTGCACCTTGACGGTCGTGGTCCACGGGGTCAGGGTGCCGTTCTGCGCGAGCGAAACGCCGATCTGGTAATCGGTGCCGGGGCGCATGCCGACGATCCGGACGTTCGTGGAGCCGACCCGGCCGATGGAGCGGCCGTTGAGGATGATCGCGTAGCGGCTGCCGGCCGCGGCCGCGTCCCACGACAGGCGCACGGAAGTGGCGGTGACGTCACTGGTCCGCAGCTCCTTCAGGCCCGTCGGCGGCTTCGTGCCCGTCGGAGTCGGTGTCGGGGTGGCGGTCTTCGTGGGCGACGGCGACGAGGTGGTGCGGGAAGGCGACGGCGAGGCCGTGGTCTTCGACGGCGTCGGCGCCGCTGTGGAGCGAGTCGGCGAGGGGCTCGGCGGCGGCGGGTTCGTGCCGCCGCTGCCCGCGATCAGGAACTGGTTGTTGGCCACGTTCCAGTTGGTCGCGAGGTAGCTGCCGGGGCTCGGGTTGGTGTTGTAGTAGTCGTCGTGGTTGCAGTCGAGGCGGTTGTCCTTCGCCTTGTCTGTGCACTTCACCGACGTCTTCAGGCCGCCCGAGTCGTTGTAGCACATGATGTCGTACTCATCGAGGCAGTGCCCGGCCTTGCTGGAGTTCGGCGCGTTGTTGTTGACGGCGCCGAGGTTGTGCCCGAGCTCGTGGGCCGCGACGCCGGCGGTCCAGCAGCCGGAGTCGCTGCGGCCGTAGCCGGGGCCGCCGTTGCTGCGGTTGCCCGCGCCGGGCTGCGTGTCTCCGGCGAATGTGCCGATCCCGCAGTACACCTTGGACTCACCGAAGATCATGTACTTGCGGTCGGTCCGGTTGTACCCCAGGGACTTCAGGCCGCTGATCGTGGCGTCGAAGGTGTTCAGGCCGCCGGCCGGCAGCTCGACCTCGCGCACGTCGACCTGGCAGTCCGGCGTGGTGACGAAGCGGACGTGCCGCTCGCCGCCGGTCTCCTGGGCGCTCGCGTTGTAGATCGTGTCGACGCCGGCCGACCAGGTGCGGAACGACGCCAGGTACTGGTTGAAGCGGCTCGCCGTGCTGGCGTCGCGGACGTACAGCACCTGGACCCGCTTGCCGGAGACGCCGTCCCCGTCGCAGGCCACGCCGCTCGCGCCGATGGTGAAGGAGGCGGTACCGTCGGCGGCCGCCGCGTCGGGCACCACGGCGAACCCGCCGTCGGCACCCTCGGCCGCGCCGTCGTCGGCGAGCACCGTCTGCTCCTGCGGCGCCGCCGCGGTGTCGGTGGACGGCACCGTCTGGGCGGGCACCGCGTCGGCGACCGGCTGGGTCTCGCCGCGGACGCTGAGCCCGGGCGGCGGGACGTCGGGGCCGTGGCTGCACTGGTCCTTCTCGGTGACCTCGTAGCCGCCGACACAGGGCGTGCCCTTCTTGGCGGGCTTCAGGCCCTGGTAGATCAGGCCGAGCTCGGGGTTGTCGGCCGGCACGTGCGTGATGGCCGGCGGGCCGCTTTCCTTGAACAGGGACTCGAAGGCGCCGGGGCCGGCAATGGCGACCCCCAGGGCGACGACAACCACCGAACCGCTGATCACGGCACGGCGGAGCAGGCGGGTTGGCGCTTGCACGCTCGGTTCCTCCGGAGGGAAAGGGCGCGCGGCGAGGGCCGGCACAGGGCAGAGGTACCGGACCTCGCCGCGCGCGGGACGACCGGCCATCGAGGGTGGCAAGGCGGGTGAGTGCCGGTCTGTCCACGTGGGAACGGACTGAACATAGCGATGCGTCGAGGTCCGTTCCAGCCCGAACGACCCAATTAAGGCCGTTCTAAGCGAGACTTGTCCCGGCGCTATGCGGCGCCGTGATCAGGAGCTTTTCCGCCGCCAGCGGGAGCGGCCCTCACCCGGTTCGCGAGAGAGCCGGCCGACCAGGCCGAAGCGCGAGGTGGTCGGCTGCTCCTTCGGCGCCGGGTCGGCGTCGGCCATGACGATCACGACGCTCGCGCCGCCCAGGGTGGCCGACGTGCCGATGTTGACCGTGCCGTTGCCCTCGACCGCGACCCGCCGGACGATGTCCAGGCCCAGGCCGGTCGAGCCCTGGTCGCTCTCGCCGCGCTGCAGCGCCCGCTCCGGGTCGGGGATGCCGGGGCCGCCGTCCTCGACCCGCAGCACGATGTAGCCGTCGTCCCGGCGGTTCACCGTGACCTCGAACGGGACGCCCTGCGGCGTGTACCGGATGACGTTGCCGATGAGCGCGTCGAGCGCCGCGGCCAGCTCGCTCTTCGGCACCGTGACCGGCGCCGGATCGTCGACGCCGACCGCCTTGCAGTCGCGCTCCTGGTCGCCGGCGACCGCGGACCAGAACATCATCCGGTCGCGCACCACCTCGGCGACGTCGCAGCCCTCGCCGCCCGTCGACGGGGCGGCGCCGTCGCCGCGCTCGCTGCGGTCGGGGGCGGGGGAGTGGGCGTCGATCGGCTCGCGCATCGCCCGGATGAGCTTGTCGATCTCGACCTCGAGCGCCGCGATCGCGTCGCGGATGCGCTCGGCGTCCTGGCTGTCGTCGAGGGTCTCGGCGTCCAGCCGCAGCGCGGTGAGCGGGGTGCGCAGCCGGTGCGACAGGTCGGCGACGAGCTCCCGCTCGTTCGACAGCAGCGCCATGATCCGGTCGGCCATCACGTTGAGGGCGAAGCTCGCCTCGGCCAGCTCGCGCGGGCCCTGCGGAATGGTGCGTACGTCGAGGTAGCCCTCGCTGAGCGCCGAGGCGGCGCCGGCCAGTTGCCGGGCCGACATGGTGATCTTCGCGGCCAGCCGGTCGGCGACCCAGACCGAGGCGATGACCAGGCCGAGCGCGACGGCGCCGAGCGCCCACCAGGCCCCGGCCACGCCGTTGGACAGCTCCGACTCGGGGATGAACACCTCGACCACCGCCGTGCGGCCGGAGCCGACGTCGACCGGTTCGAGGTACGACAGGCCGTCCCGGACCTCGGCGATCACCGGCGCCGCCTGGTCGGCGGCCCGCGCCAGGTCGCCCGGGGCCGCGTGGCCGGTGCCGATCTCGATGCCGTCGTCGGTCAGGTTGTGCACCGACACGCGCGTCACCGCGGGGCCGCCGGTGCTGGCGATGGCCCGCTCGATGGCGAGCGGGTCCGTGGTCACGGTGAGGACCGCGACGACCACGGCGGTCTGCCGCTCGGCGTCGGCGATGGCACGCTCGCGGGCGAGCTGCTGGACGACGAGCCCGAGCGGGATGAGGAAGGCGAGGGCCACCATCGCGGTGACCGCGGCCGAGACGTAGGCGAGGGTTCGCCTCAGCCCGGCGCCGCGAATCTGAAGCCCACTCCCCGCACGGTGTGCAGGTATCTGGGCGCCGAGGCGCTCTCGCCAAGTTTCCGGCGTAGCCAGTACAGATGCACGTCGATCGTCTGGTCCTCGCCCACTGAGGGTTGCCGCCATACCTCCTCCAACAGCTCACGGCGTGAGACGACCCGTCCCGGACGGGCGGCGAGGTACGCCAGCAGGTCGAACTCCTTGCGGGTCAGCGTCAGCGGCTCGCCGTGCAGGTACGCCTGGCGCTGGCCGATGTCGACACGCAAGCCTCCCACCTCGATGGCGGTGGGTTCCTCGCGGCTCGCCCGGCCGGTGCGGCGCAGCACGGAGGTCATCCGGGCGTCGAGGTGGGCGCTGGTGAACGGCTTGATCATGTAGTCGTCGGCGCCCGCCTTGAGCAGCCGGACGATCTCCGCCTCGTCGTCGCGGGCGGTGGCGATGATGATCGGCGTGTCGGCGATGCCGCGCAGCATGCGCAGGGCGTCGGCGCCGTCGAGATCGGGCAGCCCGAGGTCGAGCACCACCAGGTCGGGCGTCTCCGCGGCGAAGCGCCGCAGGGCCTCCAGCGCGGTGCCGACGGCGTGCACGGTATGACCCCGGTCCGTCAGCGAACGCAGCAGGGCACCCCGCACGACATGGTCGTCCTCAACCAGCAGCACCGTGGCCATGCGATGAAAATACTGCCTCACGCAAGAGGCAGTACCGGCGGTCGATGAACATTTCCGACATGTCCGGATTATTCCCGCTGGTCATCCCCCGTTTGCCGCAACTTCGAGTCGAGTGGGTACTGCTCGGTAACCGGCTGGGCGTACAACTTCCAACCATGACTGTCGATGCAGCCCTCACCCGTCGTTCGCTGCTCATCGCCGGTGGCGCCGCGGCCGCGGTGGCCGTCGCGGCCGACGCCGGCGCCGCAACAACCCCCGTCTTCCTCCACGGCGTGGCGTCCGGCGACCCGCTGCCGGACGGCGTCCTGCTGTGGACCCGGGTCACCCCCACCTCGCAGGCCCAGCCCGGCTCCGGCCTCGGCCCCACCGTCACCGTCACGTGGCAGGTCGCCACCGATGCCGCCTTCGCGGGCGTGGTGCAGAGCGGCCAGGTGGCCACCGGTCCCGAGCGCGACCACACCGTCAAGGTCGACGTGCGGGGGCTCCAGCCGGCCACCACGTACTGGTACCGCTTCGGCACCGGCGGCGCCTGGTCGCCGACCGGTCGCACGCTGACCGCCCCGGCCACCGACGCCGCCGTCGCGCTGCTGCGCTTCGGCGTGGTGTCGTGCTCCAACTGGGAGGCCGGGTACTTCGCGCCGTACCGGCTGCTCGCCCAGCGCGGCGACCTCCAGGCCGTCGTGCACCTCGGCGACTACCTGTACGAGTACGCGTCGGGCGGCTTCACGGCGGGCGGCACGGTGGTGCGGCAGGCCCAGCCGACCCACGAGATCGTGACGCTCGCCGACTATCGGATCCGGCACGCGCAGTACAAGAGCGACCCGGATGCCCAGACCCTGCACGCCGCCGTCCCGTGGATCATCACCTGGGACGACCACGAGGTGGCCAACGACATGTGGGCGGGCGGCGCGGAGAACCACGACCCGGCGACCGAGGGCTCGTTCGCGGCGCGCGTGGCGGCCGCCCGCCAGGCCTACGCGGAGTGGATGCCCGTCCGCCTGGGCACCGACGGCACCATTTACCGGCGCGTGCGCTTCGGCCGACTGGCCGAGCTGTCGATGCTCGATCTTCGCTCGTACCGTAGTCAGCAGGCCTCCGGCACCGCCGTCGACGACCCGTCCCGCACGATCACGGGCGACAACCAGATGGCGTGGCTGCAGCAGGGCCTCGCAAGCTCCGGCGCCCAGTGGAAGATCGTCGGCAACCCCGACATGATCGCCCGGGTCGACGTCGGCACGCTGCCCGCCTGGCTGCTCGGCCCGATCGGCAAGCTGCTCGGCATCCCGTCGAACGGCTTCGCGATCAACACCGACCAGTGGGACGGCTACAACGCCGACCGCGACGAGCTGGTCAACCACCTGCGGGCGCACTCGGTCCGCGACACGGTCTTCATCACCGGCGACATCCACACCTCGTGGGCCAACGAGCTGGTGACCAGGTCGACGGCCGGCTCCCCGACCGCCGTGGAGTTCGTCGTACCGTCGGTGACCAGCGACAACGTCGACGACTTCGTCGGCCTGCCGCCGGGCTGGGCCGGCCCGATCGCGGCGAGCATCGTGCGGGCCGCGAACCCGCACGTGAAGTGGGCCGAGCTGGAGGGCCACGGCTACGGCGTCCTGGAGGTCCGCCCGGAGGCCTGCCGCATGGAGTGGTACCACGTCCGCGACCGCAAGGACCGCAACACCACGGCGACCCGGGTGAAGGCCTACCGCGTGGCAACTGGCATCTCCCGCCTGACCGCGGTGTAGAGCCGCCGCTGCCCGCTCGCCCCCCGCACCGGGTGCCCCGTGGTCAGCGTGGGGGTGGGGCGTGTTCGGGGAGCAGGCCGACGCCGATCACGCGGGCCGGCAGCGCGCGCAGCAGTGGGTAGCGGTCCAGCACCCGGAGCCCGAGCGGCGGGCGGACCGGGCGGCCCTCCACCGCCGGCTGCAGGACGGCCCGCTGGAGCAGACGCTGGACGAGCTGCGTACCCGCCGTCGGGAACGTGCGGCGGCGCTGGACGCGGGCCAGTTCGCGCGACGTCGGTGCGCGGCCCCGCAGGAACGCCGGGGCGATCACCCGGGCGGCGGCCACCGCGTCCTGGATCGCCAGGTTGATGCCGACCCCGCCGACCGGCGACATCGCGTGCGCGGCGTCGCCGATGAGCAGGCAGCCGGGGACGTGCCAGCGGTACAGGCGATCCATCCGCACGGTCAGCGTCCTGATCTCGTCCCAGGTCGCGAGCATCGCCGCCCGGTCGGCCAGCCACGGCACGCTCGCGGCGACCGACTCGCGGAACGCGCCCAGGCCGTGCGCGCGGATCGCTTCGTCGGCCCCCTTCGGCACGACGAACCCCAGCTGCCAGTGTTCACCCCGGTCGATGCCGATCACGAGCCGGCGGTCGCCGACCGTGCCGACCAGGCCCTCGGGGTCCTCGGGGTAGCGGGGCAGCCGGAACCACAGCACGTCGATCGGCGTCCCGAAGGCCTTCGACCGCAGCGCGAGCTCCCGCCGTACCGTCGAATGGCGCCCGTCGCAGGCCACCGTCAGCGCCGCGTCCACCTCGAACGCACCGTCCGGGCCGTCGCCGGCGACCCCGACGACCCGCCCGGCCGCCCGCCGGACCGAAGTGACCTGATATTTCCGATATATCGGTAGCTCGCCGGCCGACGCCAGCAGCTCCAGGAAGTCCCACTGCGGCACGAACATGACGTACGGATGCGGCGTCCGCAGCCGCGAGAAGTCGGCCGGGCGGAACGTCCCCGCCGGGTACCGCACCTGGAACTCGCTCACCTTCCGGTGGGGCAGCGCCTCGACCCGCTCGCCCAGCCCGAGCTCGTCCATGAGCTGGAGCGTCGAGGGGTGCACGGTGTCGCCCCGGAAGTCGCGCAGGAACGTCGTGTGCTGCTCCAGCACGACACACCGCACGCCCTGGCGGCGCAGCAGGAGCGCCAGCACCAGCCCGGCCGGGCCGCCGCCCACGATGCACACATCGGTGGAGATCATCTCAGTCCTCCAGCAACCGCCCGATCACCTGGAGTGCCTGGTCGACGTCGGGCTCACCGTCGGCGATCGCGTCCGCGTACAGGAAACTCTCCCCGATCCGGACGAGGACAAACGCGAGCGTGCGCGCGTCGAGGCGCGGCGCGAACGCACCGGCCTCGATCTCCGCCTGCATCAGCCCCTCCAGGTGCGCGACCACGTTCGGCTGGACGATGCCCCGCTTGGAGGTGAGGATGCGCAGCGCCGCCTCCGGCTCGGTGGCCAGGAAGTGGCGCAGGCTGGGCTGGTCGTTGACGCCGTGGAGGAAGTTGCCGATCACCGCCACGATCCGGTCGGCGCCGCGCCGGCCCTCGGCGTGCCGGACCGCGCGCTGCAGGTTGCGGTCGGTGAGGTACCACAGCACGTGCCCGAGCAGCTGGTCGCGGCTGCCCGTGCGCCGGTAGAGCGTGGCCCGCCCGATCCCCAGCTCGGCCGCGAGCGAGCGCATGTCGACGCGCCGCTGGTCGAGGAACCGGCGCAGGGCCGCGTCGAAGACGTCATCCGGTGGCATGCGCCGGCTCGGCGTGCAGCGTCGCGGGGTCGGTGTTGGCCCCGCAGAGCACCACCGCCACGCGCTCCCCGGCATCCGGCACGTACACCCCGGCATCGAGCGCCGCGAATGCCGCCGCCGCACCGTGCTCGACGACGATCCGATACTGGTCCCACAGCCGCCGCCGCGCCTCGACGATCGCCTCGTCCGTCACCAGCAGACTTTTCATCCCATGGTGTACTGCGAGCGCGAAGGGAATCGTGCCGATCCGCCGGGCGCCGAGGGAGTCCCCGGCCACGCTGTCCACCGCGACGTCCACCGGCGTGCCGGCGGCGAGCGCCGCGTGCAGCGTCGGGGCGCCGACCGGCTCGACCGCGACCACCCGCACGCGGTCGCCGAGGGCGGCGCCGATCCCGCCGACGAGCCCGCCCCCGCCGGTGGCGACGAGCACCGTGTCGACGTCCGGCAGCTCCAGCCCGACGGTGCCCTGCCCGGCGACGATCTCCGGCTGGTCGTAGGCGTGCACGAACAGTGCCCCGGTCTCGGCCACGCGGATCGTCGAGGCGGCGTACGCCTCGGCGTACTCCCGGCCGTGCTGGTGGACGACGGCGCCCAGCTCCCGCAGCCTGGCCACCTTGGTCGCGGGCGCGGTCACCGGCACGAACACCTCCGCCGGCACCCCGAGCGTCGCCGCCGCGTAGGCCACCCCGAGCCCGGCGTTCCCGCCCGAGGCCACCACGACGCCGGCGCCGGTCAGCTCGCCGGCCTCGCGCGCCGACAGGATCCGGTTGAATGCCCCGCGGGCCTTGAACGAGCCGCTGTGCTGGAGCAGCTCGAGCTTGAACCACAGCCCGGGCCCCACCTCGTACGACGGCGTGCGCCGCACGTGCGACCCGATCCGTCGGGCGGCGTCCTCGATGTCCTGCCGATTCGGGATGTCCACGCCCTCACGATAACGACGTTTCCGGCGGCTCCAAGGTGCTGGCCCGTTCCCTACGAAGGTTGGCCGCCGTGGCGCCCTTCACCCGCCGCGAACCGGGCCGCTCCCTCGCGGGCACCGGCGGCCAGCGACGCGACCCCGAACCCGTATTCGTCGGCGAGCGCCTCGTCGAGCGGCCGGTCCAGCCCCGCGTACAGCGCCGCCCGGTCGTTGCGCAGGCAGGCCTGGGGGAGCGCGGCGAGCTGGGCGGCCAGCGCCTCGGCGGCCGCGCGCGCGGTGCCGGGCGGGACCACGCGGTCGGCCAGGCCGATGCGCATCGCCTCGTCGGCACCGACCGGCCGGCCGGTGAGGATCAGGTCGAGCGCCCGGCCGGTACCGATGAGGCGGGGCAGGCGCACCGTGCCGCCGTCGATCAGCGGCACGCCCCAGCGCCGGCAGAAGACGCCGAACACGGCGTCCTCCTCGACGACCCGCAGGTCGCACCAGATCGCCAGCTCCAGGCCGCCGGCGACGGCGTGGCCGGCCACGGCGGCGATCACCGGCTTGCCCAGCGCCATCCGGGTCGGGCCGAGCGGCCCGTCGCCGTCCGGCTCGACCCGGTTGCCGTCACCGGCCGCGACGGCCTTGAGGTCGGCGCCGGAGCAGAACGTGCCGCCGGCGCCCCACAGCACCGCCACCGCGGCCGTGTCGTCGGCGTCGAACTCGCGGAACGCCGCCGCCAGCGCCTCGGCGGTGGTGCGGTCGACGGCGTTGCGCGTCTCCGGGCGGTCGAGGACGACGGTCCAGACCGGCCCGGAGCGCTCGATGCGAACGGTCATGCGGTCCAGTGTGGTCCCTGGTGCCTTACCGGCGGCGCCGCCGGTACCCGCCGAACCGGGTGTGCCAGGTGCCGGCGCCGGCCAGGTGCAGGGCGATGCAGAGGAACCCGGCGAGGGTGAGCGTCGGGATGTCGAACACCGGCCCGAGGTCGCCGCCGAACAGGTCGAGCAGCAGCGCGATGAGGAACAGGACGACGGCGATGATGGCGAACATGACAGCCTCCTTGCGAGGGGGAACGCATTCGAAGTGAGCGCTGTCTACCCATCTCCGCCGAAAATCAATCGAGCCCCTCGATGCCGAGCAGGTCGCGCAGCCCGCGCGAGCCGGCCGGGGTGACCCGCACCGCCCGCCCACTGCCGATCCGGGCCACCCAGCCGAGCGCCAGGAACCGCTCGCACAGCCGCGCCCCGGCCAGCCCGGCCAGGTGCGGGCGGCGCTCGGTCCAGTCGAGGCAGGCCCGCGCGATCGGCCGCTTCGGCCGCTCGAACGCGGCCGGTTCGAGCCCGGCCGGCCCGGTCAGCCACGCCAGCCCGGCCTCGGTGACGGCGAACCCGCCCCGCTGGTCGAGCAGCCCTCTGGTGGTCATCGCGTCGGTGAGCGCGACCCCGAGCCGGCCGGCGAGGTGGTCGTAGCAGGTCCGCCCGCGCTGCAGGGCCGCCGCGGCGGTGACCGCGCGCAGTCCCGTGGCCGGCCGGGCCGGCCCCAGCCGGGCGGCCATGTCCTCCAGCAGGCCGGCGACGGACGGGTCGGCCAGCCGGAGGTACCGGTGCCGCCCCTGCCGCTCCTCGGCGAGCAGGCCGCCCTCGGTGAGGCGGTGCAGGTGCTCGGTGGCCGTGGACCGGGCGACACCGGCGTGCGCCGCCAGCTCACCCGCCGTCCAGGCCCGCCCGTCGAGCAGGGCCAGGCACATCGCGGCCCGCGTCTCGTCCGCGAGCAGGGCGGCGAGCGCGGCCAGGTCCTTCGCGCCGGTGCTCATGCCCTCCATCCTGCGCCGCCGACGGTTCGGCCGGCACCGAACCGTCCCGCGCCTAGCGTGGAACCCATGCGAGAGATCTCGGATCCGGCGCTGGCCCGGGGCGTCCTGACCGACCCGGCGTTCCGCGTCCCGCCGGTGCCGCCGGGCTCCACCGGCCTGGCCTGGCTCCGCGCCACGGTGAGCCGCTTCGCCGACGGCCCGGCCCACACCCGCCGCCGCGCGCTGGCGGAGTCGCTGCTCGCGGCCATCGACCCGGCGGCGCTGGCCGCCGCCCCGCCGGCCCACCCGGTGGCGACCCTGGCCGCGGCGCTGGGCGTGCCGCCGACCCCGCGCCTGGTGGAGGACGTCCGCCTGGTGGCGGCGTCCTACCAGCCGGCGTCGGCCGGTCTGCCCGCGCCGGACGGACGGGAGGTTGGGGTGGATGCGGCCGACGCGGCCGTCGAGCGGCTCGTGGCCCTGCTCGGCGGCCACCGGGACGAGCGGACCGCCGCGCACCTCTGCCTGCTCGTCCAGGCGTGCACGGCGACGGAGACACTCATCGATCGCGCCCGCACCCGGAGCGTCGAGGAGGTGCTCCGCGACGACCCACCGGTCCCGGCCACCCGGCGTCAGGCCACGGAGGACACCACCGTCGGCGGCCTGGCGATCGCGGCCGGCGAGGTCGTGCGGGTCAGCCTGGCCGCGGACCCGTTCGGCGCCGGGCCCCGCGCCTGTCCCGGCCGCGCCCATGCCCTGGCGCTCGCGTCGAGCGCCCTGGGTTCGAGCGCCGCAGTTTCGAGCGCCGCCGCTGCGAGTGCCGCCGCTGCGAGCCCCGCCGCTGCGAGCGCCCTCGCCGCTCCGGACGCGGCCACCGATGCCCCCGGCGTCCGAGCCGCCCACGGCCGAACGGAAGGAGTCGCCCGATGACGACGTTTGCCGATCTCCACCGGCCCGGCGCGCCTTTGCTGCTTCCCAACGTCTGGGACGTGGCATCGGCGCAGGCCATGGTCCGGGCCGGGTTCCGGGCCCTCGGCACCACGAGCCTCGGGGTCGCCGCCGCCGCGGGGCGGCCCGACGGCGACAACCTCACCGCCGCCGACACCGTCGCCCTCGTGCGGCGCCTGCGCGGGCTCGGCTGCCTGGTCACCGCCGACATCGAGCGCGGCTCGGTCGAGACCGCCGTGGCGGTGGCCGAGGCCGGGGCAGTGGGGGTCAACGTCGAGGACGCGATGGGTGACCCCGGCGAGCACGCCGACCTCGTCCGGCGGATCAAGCGGGCGGCGCCCGACCTGTTCGTCAACGCCCGCACCGACACCCACTGGCTCCGCGCCGGTACCGCCGCCGAGGCGATCGAGCGGGTCCGCCGCTACGCCGACGCCGGCGCCGACGGGGTGTTCGTCCCCGGGCTCGCCGACGCCGCGGACATCAGGGCGATCGCGCAGGCGGTGGAGGTACCGCTGAATGTCCTGTATCTGCCCGGGAAATCGACGCTCGCCGAACTCGCCACGCTCGGCGTGGCCCGGGTGAGCCTCGGGTCGCTGCCGTTCCGGGCGGCCCTCCAGGCGGCCGTCGACACCGCGGTCGCCGTGCGGGACGGCGCGCCCACCGGTGACCGCCTTCCCACCTACCGGGACGTCAACGGCTGACTGCTCTCCCGGCGGACCAGGGTCGCCGCGGCCGGCTCGACCCGGTCGTGGCGCTCCTCGTCGTCGAGGGCCAGGGCCATCGCGCGGGCGCCCATCTCGGTCAGCGGCAGCCGGATCGTGGTCAGCGCCGGGGTCACGTCGCGGGCGATCGGCATGTCGTCGAACCCGATGACGCTCACGTCGTCCGGCACGGCGATCCCGCGGGCCCGCAGCGCGCTGAGCGCGCCGACCGCCATCGAGTCGTTGAGGGCCACGACTGCGGTCAGGTCGGGGGTGTCGGCGAGCAGCCGCCCGGTCGCCTCGGCGCCGCCGTCGCGGTCGAACGCCGCGTACGCGACCCGGCGGGCCGGTAACGTGCGGCCCAGCTCGCGGGCGGCGCGGCGCAGGCCGGCCAGCCGGTCGGTGGTCGTGGTGAGCACCTTCGGGCCGGCGATCACGCCGACCTTGCGGTGGCCGGCGCCGAACACCTCGCAGCCGGCCAGGTAGCCGCCCTCCTCGTTGGCCGGCATGACCGCGTCGCCCGGCAGTTCGTGGCGGCCGATGACGGAGACCCGGCCGCCCGTGCGCGTGTACGCGGCGAGCTTGCCCTTCAGCGCCTTGGTGAACGACGGGTCGTGGTAGCCCGAGCCGGCCAGCACGATCGCGGCGACCTGCTGGGCCCGCAGCAGCTCGACGTACTCCAGCTCGCGCGCCGGGTCGCGGTAGCTGTTGCAGATGATGACGAGGCGGCCGTTCGCGGTCGCGACCTGCTGCAGGCCGCGGGTGATCTCGGCGAAGTACGGGTCGGAGACGTCGTGCACGATCACGCCCACCGCGGTCCGCTGGGCCCGCGCGAGCAGCTGGGCGTGCGCGTTCGGCACGTACTGCAGCTCGTCGACCGCTCGCAGCACCCGCGCGCGCAGCTCCTCCGTCACCAGCTTCGTGCTGCCGCTGATGATGCGTGAAGCGGTGGCCGGTGACACGCCCGCGCGGCGGGCGACATCGGCGAGCGTCGCCATCGTCTGGCTCCCTTCCATTGACCGGTGCTCAGCGTACCGGTTAGCCTCAGGAAAGCGTTTTCCTGCCGACAGGAGTGGTCATGGGTTCGCCGTTGCCCGGCGCGGTCGGGATTTCGAAACTGTCCGTCTACGACACGACGGCCCCCGACGGCCTGGTCGGCGGCACACCGCACCTGCACCTCACCTGCTCGGAAGGGTACGTGGTGATCGCCGGCGCGGGCCACGTGCAGACGCTCGCCACGTCCGGCTACGCCGAGACGCCGCTGCGGCCGGGCACCGTCGCCTGGTTCCCGCCCGGCACGATCCACCGCCTGGTCAACGAGGGCGGCCTCCAGATCGTCGTCGTCATGCAGAACAGCGGCCTGCCCGAGGCGGGCGACGCGGTCATCACGTTCCCGCCCGGCGTGCTCGCCGACGCGGGCGCCTATCAGGCGGCGGCGACCCTGCCGGGCGACGACATCACCGCCGCCTACCGCCGGCGCGACCTCGCCGTCACCGGGTTCCGCGCGCTGCGCGACGGCGGACCGGCGGCGCTGGCGGAGTTCCACGCCGCCGCCGCCCGGCTCGTCGCGCCGAAGCTGCCGGAGTGGCGCAAGCGGTGGGCGGACGGCGCCCTGCAGGCCGCCGCCGACACCGGCCGGCAGCTCGACGCGCTGGAGCGCGGTGACCACAGCCATCTGGCCGCGGGCGGCATCGAGGTGCGCCCGGAGCCCAGTGAACACGGCCGGCACGGCATGTGCGGCCTGCTCGACACCTACCACGTCTGACTCTGAGAGGGGTCCAGTGTCCCGCCTTCCGATCGGCATCGTGCTCAACGGCGTCACCGGCCGCATGGGGTACCGCCAGCATCTCGTCCGGTCCCTCCTCGCCATCCGGGAGGAGGGCGGCCTGCCACTGGCCGACGGCACCCGCCTCTGGCCCGAACCGATCCTGGTCGGCCGCAGCGAGACCAAGCTCGCCGAGATCGCGCAGCGGCACGGGCTGACCGAGTGGACCACCGACCTGACCGCCGCGCTCGCCCGGCCCGACGTGCAGATCTACTTCGACGCCCAGGTGACGCAGCAGCGCGAGAAGGCGATCCGCGCGGCGATCGAGGCGGGCAAGCACGTGTACACCGAGAAGCCGCTCGCCGAGGACACCGCCGCCGCGGTCGACCTGTGCCGGGCCGCGCGCGCCGCCGGCATCAAGCACGGCGTGGTGCAGGACAAGCTGTTCCTGCCCGGCCTGCGCAAGCTCAAGCGGCTCGTCGACGGCGGCTTCTTCGGCCGCATCCTGTCGGTGCGCGGCGAGTTCGGCTACTGGGTCTTCGAGGGCGACTGGCAGACGGCCCAGCGCCCGTCGTGGAACTACCGCGCGGCCGACGGCGGCGGCATCGTCGTCGACATGTTCCCGCACTGGCACTACGTGCTGGAGCAGATCTTCGCGCCGGTCCGGTCGGTCCAGGCGACGATCGCCACCCACATCCCGGCCCGCGTCGACGAGCAGGGTCTTGAGTACGAGGCGACCGCCGACGACGCCGCCTACGGCATCTTCGAGCTCGACGGCGGCGCCGTCGCACAGATCAACTCCTCGTGGGCCGTCCGGGTGTACCGCGACGAGCTCGTCGAGTTCCAGGTCGACGGCACGCACGGCAGCGCCGTGGCCGGCCTGCGCGAGTGCCGCATCCAGCACCGCGGTTCCACCCCGAAGCCGGTGTGGAACCCGGACCTCCCGGCCACCGAGCGCTTCCGTGACCAGTGGCAGCTCGTGCCCGACAACGAGGTCTACGACAACGGCTTCAAGGTGCAGTGGGAGCTGTTCCTGCGGCACGTCCACTCCGACGCGGCCTTCCCGTGGGACTTCGCCGCCGGCGCCCGCGGCGTCCAGCTCGCCGAGCTGGGCCTGCGCTCCGCCGCCGAGGGCCGCCGCATCGAGATCCCCTCCCTGGAGCTGTGATGCGCTTCTCCCTGAACCAGGCCACCACGAAGCGCTGGCCGATGGACGAGACGGTGGCCGGCTGCGTGGCCGCCGGCGTCACGCAGATCGGCCTGTGGCGCGACCAGGTGGCCGACCACGGCCTCGACCGCACCGCGGCGCTGCTCCGCGCCGAGGGCCTGACCGTCACGTCCCTGTGCCGGGCCGGCTTCTTCACCGCCCCCGACTGGAAGGACGACAAC
This sequence comes from Dactylosporangium sp. NPDC005572, assembly GCF_040605515.1. NCBI lineage: Bacteria > Bacillati > Actinomycetota > Actinomycetes > Micromonosporales > Micromonosporaceae > Dactylosporangium > Dactylosporangium sp. NPDC005572. The sequence goes on from NZ_JBEXCY010000002.1 coordinate 130,444, forward strand.
CTCCGGGCCATCGAGGAGGCGGCCGCCCTGGGCGCGCCCGTCCTGGTCCTGGTGAGCGGTGGCCTCCCCGCCGGCAGCCGGGACATCGACGCCGCCCGCCGGCGCGTGAGCGACGCGGTCGGCGAGCTCGTCCCGCACGCCCGCGACGCCGGCGTACGCCTCGCGATCGAGCCCCTGCACCCGATGTTCGCCTCCGACCGCTGCGTGGTGTCGACCCTGCGCAACGCCCTGGACCTGGTCGCGCCGTACCCCGCCGAGGACGTCGGCGTCACCGTCGACACGTACCACCTGTGGTGGGACGACGAGGTCTGGTCCCAGATCGCCCGGGCCGGTGCGGAGTCGCGGATCGCGTGCTTCCAGGTGGCCGACTGGGTCACCCCGCTTCCAGAAGGTGTACTGCTGGGGCGCGGCCTGCCGGGCACCGGCTGCGTGGAGCTGCGCCGCTTCCGCGAGGCGGTCGACGCCGCGGGCTACACGGGCCCGATCGAGGTGGAGGTCTTCCACGAGGACGTCTGGAGCCGCCCCGGCGACGAGGTCCTGAAGGAGACCCTGAGCCTGTACGCCGAGCACGTCCTCTGAGCCCCGCGTCGCCCACCCCATGATCATGGGAACAATCCGGCTGCCATGACGACCAGATGTTTCCCACGATCATGACGCCGCCCGCTCCGTTCATGATCGATGGCGAGTTCTGGTTGCCATGACAGCCAGAACTCGCCATCGATCATGAGTCTGTTCGCCGCGACCCCGCCCGACTCGGCCGCCGGTCGGCTCGTCGGGCGACATTTCCGAAAAGTCCGGCACAATCGGCCGGCGGGTGGTGTGAGCAGTTGCGGAAGGTCGGCCGGGCGGGGTTGGGGTCCTGGCCTGTCTCACGGCTGGGCAGCGGTGGGCGCAGATTCCTCGCCACGGCCGGGCTCGGCGCAGCGCCGCCCGGCCATGGCGTTCACGCCACCCCCGGGCTCAGCGCAGCTGCGCCCTGCCGGCCCGCCATGGCGCACCGGCGTCCGCCATCCTGAAGCGACGGCCGCGGTCGAGACGTGGACCGCCACCCCGGAAAGCCCGGGTGCGGGCGGCTTCGGGAAGGCTAGGGCTGGACGATCGGGAGGACCTCGCCGACCGCCGGGGGCTCCGTCGACGTCGGCGGGTCCGTGGGCGGGTCGGTCGTGGGCGGCGGCTCCGTCGTCGTCGGCGGGTCCGTGGGCGACTCGGTCGTGGGCAGCGGGCTCGCCGAGATCGTCACCGTCGCCCGGATGCTGGTCGCCGAGGCCGTCGGCGCCGGCGGCGGCGTGCCCGTCGGGTTGCCGATCAGGGTCGAGGACGCCTGTGGGTTGGGCCGCTGGCCGGGCAGGCCGGTGGTCGCCTGCGGGTTGGGCTGCGGGGTGAGGTTGTTCGTCACCTGGTCGCCCGTGGTCGAGCCGCGGTGCGTCCCCGGGTCGCCCCCGCCGCCCATCAGCTCGCTGGTCGTCTCGGCCGCCGCGAAGACCAGCACGAGCGCCATCGGCACCGCGATCGCCATCGACGTGACCCGCCGGCGCGACATCTGCGAGCCGCGCATCCAGCGGCGCGTCTGGGCCGGCACCGCGGCCGCGTCGAGGTCGTCGATCGCCAGGCCCAGCAGCAGCTGGCGGGCGTCCGGGCGCTCGGCCGGGTCGCGGGTCAGCGCCGCGGCGACCAGGTCGCGGACCGGGTCGGGGATGCCGCTCAGGTCGGGGTCGCCCTCGAGGATCTTCCAGGCCCGGGCGGCCGCCTCCTCGCCGCCGAACGGGTGCCGGCCGGTGGCCGCGAACGCCACCAGGCAGCCCCAGCCGAAGATGTCCATCGCCGCCGTCGGCTCCTCGGCGCGCAGCTGCTCGGGGGAGGCCCAGCCGAGGCTGCCGACGATGTTGCCGGTGCCGGTGATGTCGCTGACCGCGTCGAGGGCGCGGGCGATGCCGAAGTCGATGATCCGGACGCCACCGAGCGTGACCATGAGGTTGCTCGGCTTGAGGTCGCGGTGGACCAGCCCGACGTTGTGGATGGCGGCGAGGGCGGCCGCGACCCCGAGCGCGACGCTGTGCAGCATCGCCGGGTCGAGCGGGCCGTCGTCGGAGACCAGCCGGGACAGCGGGATGCCCTCGAGATACTCCGTGACGAGGTAGGGACGCTCCTCGTGCATGCCGGAGTCGAGCACCCGCGCGGTGCAGAAGCCGGGCACCCGCTGGGCGGCCCGGACCTCGCCGGCGAACCGGGTGCGGAACCGCGGGTCGCGGGCCAGGTGCGCGTGGACGAGCTTCAGGGCGACCCGGGAACCGTCGGACGTCTGGGCCAGGTAGACGGTGCCCATCCCGCCGACGCCGAGCTGCCCGAGGAGCCGGTAGTCGTCGATGCGGACCGGGTCGTTGTGCGTCAGGTCACCGACGGTGGCCCGGCGCGAGGGAGCGGCGGAGCGCAGCGGCAGGTCCGGCGTGCCGGACTCACCGGCGCCGTCGTCGAGGCCTGCCTCGGTCATCGGGTCCCTTCCCCAAATCTCACCTGCAGTCTGGTCCTTTCCCCGGGAGATGGAAAGACCACACTGGATGCTCCGGGCAGTCGCCCGGTGAGCAAACAGTAGACCAACTCAGCACCCATCGTCCGCCCCGGAGGGCGCCATTGGCGGTAACGACGCACGGGGTGTCGAGATGACGCCGATCCACCCGATTAGTGCAGGTCAGCGCGCTCGCTCCAGGTGATCGATCAGTCCACGCAGCGCAGTGGTGACGACGGCGAGTTGTGCCGGTTCGAGGTACGACAGTGCGAATGCCTCGGCCGTCTGCGACTCGGGCAGCAGTTCGCGCACCAGCCGCTGGCCCTTGCGGGTGAGTTGGAGCACGACGAGGCGCCCGTCGCCGGGGTGGGCGTCGCGGCGCACCAGGCCGCGCCCGGAGAGCGTGTCGACCACGCCGGTCAGCGTCGCCTTGGAGATGCCGGCCTGCTCGGCCACGTGCCGGGTCTCCATCCTGCGGTTGGCCCAGACGGTGCGCAGCACGACGAACCCGGTCCAGGTGAGCTGCCGCGGCCGCAGGACGACCTGCTCCACGTGTTGCCGGACCGCGTTCGCCGCCCGGTGCAGGTGCAGGACGGTCTCGGTCGGGTTCTGCGGCTCGGGCGTCTCGCGCTGTGCTGTCATGGTCACCACGCGCGACGCAGACGCGCACGCTTCGACCCGACACCATTCCGGCCCATATGGGCGGCCCCCCTCCGGTCCCCACATTGAACACACAGAATATCGGCAACATGCCGGATGTGTTGTCCCGTCATCACACTGAGCGATTCCCCGTATGCGCTCCGTAGCCCGTTTTCAGCGGATATACCGGTTTTGCCGCCCCCTTCTGCCGGTTATCCGATGAATTGAACTTTCTCGACCCCACCTGGGAGACTGACGGACATGCGTACCGGGCCGGTCGTAGCGATGCTCCTGCTCGGGCTGTCGGGCTGCTCCCATGAACCAGAGCCGTCCCCGGCCCCGTCTGATACGCCCTGGCAGCGACTTCCCGACGCCCCGTCCGCGCGCACGGAGGTGGCGGCCGCGGTGAGCGGCACGCGCATCGTCGTCGCGGGCGGCTACCGGGCCGACGGCGGCACGGTGAGCACCGTCGAGATCTTCGACACAGCCACCGGCCGCTGGTCCGTCGGCCCGCCCCTGCCGCTCGCCGTCAACCACGCCATGGCGGCCGCGGTCGACGGCACGATCTACGTCTTCGGCGGATACCTCGGCGACGGCACCCCGAGCGCCGCCGCCTTCCGCCTCGGTCCCACGGACCAGCAGTGGGGCTCCGTCGCCGACCTCCCCGAGGGCCGCGCGGCCGGCGCCGCCGCGGCGATCGGCGGGACGGTCCACGTCGCCGCCGGCATCGGCCCCGGCAAGGACACGCTCGCCACCACGATGCTCGTCTACGACACCGCCGCCGGCCGCTGGCGCACCGCCCCGGGCCCGCCGACCCCGCGCGAGCACCTCGGCGGCGCGGCCACGGGCGGCAAGGTCTACACGGTCGCCGGCCGCACGGCGAAGGCCGGCAACCTGGCCGTCGTCGAGGCGTACGACCCGGCCACCGGCGCCTGGACCCGCCTGCCCGACCTGCCCACCGCGCGCGGCGGCCTGGCCGCGACCGCCACCTGCCGCGGCTGGGTGGTGGCCGCCGGCGGCGAGGGTCAGCACACGTTCAACCAGGTCGAGGCGTACGACCCGGCGGCCGGCGCCTGGCACGCCCTGCCGCCGATGCCCAACCCGAAGCACGGCCTGGGCCTGGTGACGGTCGGCCCGCTGCTCTACACGCTCCCCGGCGGCCCCGAGCCCGGCCTGCACGTCGCCGCCACGACCGAGGCCCTCGACACCGGCCCCTGCGGCGGTTAGCGGCCGGCGGGCGGGGAAACCGGGACGGTGTGATCCGGGTCGGCACCTCCGGCTGGCAGTACCGCGACTGGCGCGGTCCGTTCTACCCGCGCGACCTGCCGCAGCGCCTCTGGCTGGAGCACTACGCCACCGCGTTCGACACCGTCGAGGTCAACAACGCCTTCTACCGCCTGCCTGAGCGCTCGACGTTCGAGGCCTGGCGCGACCGCACCCCGGACGACTTCACCGTCACCGTGAAGGCCAGCCGGTACCTCACCCACATCCGCCGCCTGCGCGAGCCCGAGGAGCCGGTCCACCGCCTGCTCGACCGCGCCGCCGGCCTGGGCCCGAAGCTCGGCCCGGTCCTGCTGCAGCTGCCGCCGAACCTGAAGGCCGACCCGGCCGCCCTGGACGCGACCCTCGCCGCGTTCCCGCGCGAGGTCCGGGTGGCCGTCGAGCCGCGGCACGCGTCGTGGTGGACCGACGAGGTGCGGGCCGTGCTGAGCGGCCGGGGCGCGGCGCTGTGCTGGGCCGACCGCCTCGGCCGGCCGCAGACGCCGCTCTGGCGGACCGCGGACTGGGGGTACCTCCGCTTCCACGAGGGACGCGCGGACCCATGGCCCCGCTACGGCCGGAGCGCGCTCGACACCTGGGCGGGCCGGATGGCCGGCGGCCGGGACGGCTACGTCTACTTCAACAACGACCCGGGATGCGCCGCCGTGGCCGACGCCGCCGCCTTCGCCCGGCTGGCGCAGCGCCGGGGGCTGGACGCCGGCCGCGCTCCGCGTACAGTCGGCAAATGATCGGCAAACTGTGCTGGGTGGTCGTCATCGTCGCCATCCTCGCGCTGCTCGTCTGGCAGCGCCGCCGCCTGATGGACCGCCCCCGCGACGATGACTAGGTGGCACCGGGATACGTAGACGCCCCGGCTCCCCGACTACGTATGTCCCACCCCCGCGAATACGTAAGCGCTACCGATGGAACACGGGCCTTACGGCGGGAGGATGGTGGCACAAGGTTGAGAGGAGCAGGGCCATGAACCCGAACCACCCGGTGATCCTGAACGAGCTCGTCCGTCAGCGGCAGCAGCACATGCTCGACGAGGCGAGGCACTGGACAAGCCGCGTGCGGCTGCGCCGCCGAAACGAGCGGACCGGGATCGCCGCCTGAGACGTCCGAAACCGCAGTTCCACGGGGGAAGACAGCCCCGGTGCACCCCTCCGCACCGGGGCTGTTTCGTGCCCGGAATCGGGACTACGGATGACTAGGACGAGGTGAGGGCGAACATACGTAATGGATGCGGATGTGCAGAACCCCTTACTTCGCGACGATGGATACATCAACGACGACCAAGGAGTTCGACATGATGCACCCCGCCTTCCTGTACAGCCAGCTTCAGCACCGCCAGCAGGGCCTGCTCGGCCTCGGCGACGGCGTCCGCCGGGACGCGCTTCCACGCCGCCACTGGTGGCACAGGTCGCGACCGTCACAACCGGACCGGCGCCCACCCGCCGGTAGGCTGGTGGCGTGCGGGCCAGCCGTAGCGGAGTGAGCCAGGTGATGGTCGGCCGCGACGACGAGCTGCGCAGATTGCGCCGGCTCGTCGACGCGGCCGACCCGTCCGTCGCCATGCTCGGCGGCGAGCCGGGCATCGGCAAGAGCCGCCTCGTGCAGGAGCTGATCGCCGGCCTGCCCGACACGGTGCCGGTGCTCGACGGTCAGGCCGATCCCGGCACCCTCAGCCGCCCGTTCGAGGTGCTGCTCGGTGCGATCGACAGCTGCAACCGCTCCGGCGCCCTCGACCCCGAGCTGCTGCGGGTCGTGACCGACGCGTCCCGCTCGATGATCGACCGGATCCAGGCCGGCCTGGAGATCGTCCGGCTGCTCACCACGCCCGGCCCGTCGATCGTCGTCTTCGAGGACCTGCACTGGGCCGACTCGGAGAGCGTCGCCCTGTTCGAGCGCATCGCCGAGCTCAACGGCGGCCGCCTGCTCATCGGCACCTACCGGCCCGACGAGATCACCCGCCGGCACCCGCTCGCCGACCTGCTGACCCGGCTCGAGCGGCGCTACACGGTCAACAACGTCCGGCTGGAGCGGCTCACGCTCGCCGACACCTCCACGTTCCTCAAGGCCGCCACCGGGCGGCCCCCGACGTACCGCACCGCCCTCTCGCTGCACAACCGCACCGGCGGCAACCCGTTCTTCCTCGAGGAGCTGCTCAAGGCCAACGGCGACGCCGACCTCGACACGCTCTGCGACCGCCCCCTGCCGTGGAACGTGGCCGAGGCGCTGCGCCGCCAGCTCGACGACCTCGACGCGGGGGAGCAGCGCATCGTCGAGGCCGCCGCCGTGCTCGGCCGCAAGGTCCCGTTCGACCTGCTCGCCGCGGTCACCGGCCACGACGAGAACGAGCTCATCGACGCCCTGCGCGACCTGGTCCGCCGCGGCCTCATGGTGGAGACCGGTGAGGACGAGTTCAGCTTCCGCCACGCCCTGACCCGCGAGGCGCTCGTCGACGAGATGCTCGGCCGGCAGCGCCGCCGCCTGCACGAGCTGGCCCTGGAGACGCTGCTGTCGACCGGCAGCCGCGACTACGCGCTCGTCGCCCACCACGCCAAGGGCGCCGGCCGCTATCTCGACATGGTCGAGGCGGCCCGCCGCGGGCTGCACGTCTACATGGGGATGGGCTCGCCCTACCAGGCGCTCCAGCTCGCCGAGATGGGCCTCGACGAGCTGCCCGACGACGTCGAGCTGCTCGCCTGCGGCGCCCGCGCGGCCTGGCTGGCCGGCCTGCTCGACGACGCCCAGGAGCTCGGCCGCCGCTGGCTCGCCGGGGCCGCCACCCGCGAGGAGCGCGCCGACGCGCTGCGGCTGCTGGTCCGGCTCGGCTGGGAGGTCGGCAGCAGCGGCACCATGCAGGAGCGGGCCGCCGAGCTGCGGGCCGAGATCGAGCCACTCGGCAACGTCCCCGCCAAGGCGTATGCGTATGCCGCCATCGCCCAGTCGTACATGCTCACCGACGACACCGAGCGGGCCGTGGCCTGGGCCGACAAGGCCATCGCCCTCGGCGAGCAGCTCGACCTGCCGGGCGTCTGGCTGGCCGGCAAGGTCGAGAAGGGCTCGGCGCTGGTCAACTTCGCGGCCGGCGTCGACGAGGGCGTCAAGGTGCTCAACGAGGCGGCCCAGCAGGCCGAGCAGGCCGGCGAGTGGCTGCTCGCGGCGCGCGCGATGAACAACCTGTACAACCTGCTGCCCGGCGGCCCGGCCGACTGGGCGGCGGCGCTGGAGCGGATGCGCTCCTTCGCCGAGAAGGCCGGCTTCGAGTCGCTCGCGGTCGCCTCCTACTTCCAGGGCCGCGCCCGCCTCGCGGTCCAGCAGGGCAACCTCGCGGCCGCCCTCGCGGAGCTGGAGTCCGCCCGGCGCCGCGACCGGGGCCTGCTGCGCACCCGCAACGGCAGCGACTACCACGGCGTCTTCTTCACCGGCCTGCTGCTGGAGTCCGGCGACCTGGACAAGGCCGAGACGGTGCTGCGGGGCCTCATCGAGCAGTCCAGCGACGCCTACACGATGCTCACCCAGACCTCGGTGCCCGGCCTCCAGTTCCACCTGGCCTGCCGGCAGGGCCGGGTCGAGCAGGCCCGCGAGCACCTGCGCACGGTCCTGGCGGCGGTCGGGCTCACCGGCGTCACCGGCCGCGACTTCGCGCACGACCTCATCTCCGCCGGCCTGGCCGCCGGCCTGCACGTCGACGAGCTGCGCCCGGTCGCCGCGGCGATCGACGACCCGCTCTTCGACGACGTCTGGCGCTGGCTCGCCGACGCGCAGATCGCCGAGGCCGCCGGCGACCTCGAAACAGCGCTGCGCCTGTACCGCCGGGCGACCGCCGAGCCCACCCTGCTCCTGCCCAACCAGCGCGGCACCGGCCACCTCGGCGCCGCCCGCTGCCTGCTCGCCGCCGGCGACCTCGACGCGGCCCGCGAGCAGGTCCGCGCGGCCGAGCCGCTGCTGGCCCAGTGGTCCGGCTGGCGGGTCGCCGACCTGACCGCCCTGCGGGGCCGCCTCGGCCTCGCCGCCCCGGCCGCCGCCGGCGCCGGCGACGGGGCGCTGACCCCGCGCGAGCGGGAGGTCGCCATGCTGCTCGCCGAGGGCCTCACCAACGCCGAGCTGGCCCGCCGCCTGTACATCTCCCCCCGCACCGCCGCCGTGCACGTCTCGAACATCCTGAGCAAGCTCGGCCTCGAGTCCCGCACGCAGATCGCCGCCTGGGTCAAGGCGCGCGTTCAGTCCTGAGTCGCCGGCCGTACAGCCGCCGTCCCTACGGTGAGCCGGTGCGCAAGCTCTGGGCCCTGGTGACCGTCGCGCTGCTGCTGCTCCCGGCCGCCCCCGCGGCGGCGTCCGCGACGACCCGCCTGCGGGTCATGACGCTCAACATCTTCTACGGCGGCGACGACCTCGACCTGTCCACCGGCGACTTCTGCGCCGAGCCCGACGGCTGCCCCGGCACGCTGCGCGAGCTGGAGCGGCTCATCCGCGACGCCCGGGCCGACGTCGTCGGCGTGCAGGAGCCCGAGCGCAACGTCGAGCGGATCGCCGCCGACCTCGGCTGGTACGGCAGCAACCGCGCCCACGTCATGTCCCGCTTCCCGCTGATCGACCCGCCCGGCAGCAACGGCCTGTACGTCTTCGTGCAGGTCGCGCCGGGCCGCGTGGTCGCCGTCGCCAACGCCCACCTTCCTTCGGACCCGTACGGCCCGTACCTGGTCCGCGACGGCGGCACCCGGGCCGAGGTGCTCGACCTGGAGCAGCAGGTGCGCGTGCCGGCCGTGCGGGACCTGGTGCGGGTGCTGCCGGCGCTGGCCCGCCAGGGCATCCCGGTGCTGCTCACCGGCGACTTCAACAGCCCGTCGCACCTGGACTGGACGCCGGCGGTGGCGAAGGTCCGGCCGGAGGTCCGCTACCCGGTGCGGTGGCCGGCGAGCGCCGCGCTGGCCGGCGCCGGGCTGGTCGACACGTTCCGCGAGGCCCACCCCGACCCGGTCCGCGACCCCGGCTTCACCTGGACGCCCGGCAGCCCGGAGAGCGACCCGCACGAGGTGCACGACCGCATCGACTGGGTGCTGCGGGCCGGGCCGTCGCGCACGATCGCCAGCGAGGTGGTGGCGGCCGGCCGGTCCCCCTACCCGACCGACCATCGCGGCGTGGTCTCGACCGTCGAGGTCGATGCTGCGGTACCGCAGGTGCTCGTGGCACCGCAGACCCGGCGCGTCACGATCGGGCAGTCCCTGCCGGTCACGTACCACGGCTCCGGCCGCGTCACCCTGCGCGACGACCGGGGCCGCCTGGTCGCCGCCGAGGCCACCCGCCGCCCCGACGGGACGGTGACGTTCCCGACCCGCGGCCTGCACCGGGGCCGCTACACGGTCGCCCTGGGCGCGTCGCGGGCCGACGTCTGGCTGTACCCGCCGGGCGAGGGCACGACCCTGCGGGTGGACCCGCGCCCCGGCGCCGTGCGGGTGAGCTTCACGGGAGCACCGGGCATGGGCCTCGACTGGATCTCGCTGTACGCCTGCGGCTCCGGCAACGACGAGTACCTCGCCTACGCCTACACCGGCTCGGCCATCGAGGGGACGGTCGCGATCGGCACCGGCCCGCTCGACCCCGGCTGCTACGTGGCCCGCCTGCTGCCCGACGACGGGTACCGCTCGGTCGCCGAGTCGGCCGAGTTCCGCATCCTGCCGTAGCGCCGGGCGGGCGAGCCCGCCCGCGGTGGACGGCGTCGTGGTCGACGCCGTCCCGTGGGCGCGGTCTCAGTCCGCCAGGCCGGCCAGGCGGAGCAGGAGGGCCTTGACCTCGGTGGCCTTCACCGAAGCCGAGTCCAGCGAGAGAGCCGGGTCGTCGCAGAGCCAGACCGGGCCGTCGTCCACCGTGGACGGCAGCAGGCCGTGCGAGCCGCGGACCGCCCTGGCGCCCGCGTCCAGGCCCACCACGCTCATCAGGTACCGCATCCCCAGCTTCTTGCGGGCCAGCGCCACTCCGGCCCGGGCCTTCGCGGCACCCGGGTTGGCCGGGTCGAAGAGCAGCTCGGCCGGGTCGTAGCCGGGCTTGCGGTGGATCTCGACCAGCTGGGCGAAGTCGGGGCGGCGGGCGTCGTCGAGCCAGTAGTAGTACGTGAACCAGGCGTCCGGCTCGGCCAGCAGGACCAGTTCGCCCGAGCGCTCGTGGTCCAGGCCGTACCGCGCCTTCCCGGCTTCGTCGAGGACCTCGCCGACGCCGGCCAGGCCCGCGCACAGCTTCTGGACGGCCGGGACGTCGGCCGGGTCGCGGACGTAGACGTGGGCGATCTGGTGGTCGGCGACCGCGAACGCCCGGGACGTCCACGGGTCGAGGTACTCCATCCCGTCCTGCGTGTAGACGTTGAGCAGGCCCTCCGAGCGCAGCAGCCGGTTGACGTCGACCGGGCGGCGGGCGTCGGTGATCCCGTACTCGGACAGGGCCACGGTCGTCGCGCCCCGGGCCCGGGCGGCGTCCAGCAGCGGCGCGATGACCTCGTCGAGCGCGGCGGCGGCGTCGGCGGCCGCGCGGGACGACGGGCCGAAGCGCTGCAGGTCGTAGTCGAGGTGGGGGAGGTACACCAGGGTCAGGTCGGGGTTCTTTTCGGTCATGATCTGCTCGGCGGCGCGGGCGATCCAGGCCGACGACGGCAGGCCGGCGCCCGGGCCCCAGTACGTGAACAGCGGGAACTCGCCGAGCTTGGACGTCAGCTCGTCGTGCAGCGCCGGGGGATGGGTGTAGCAGTCGGGCTCCTTGCGGCCGTCCGAGTAGTAGATCGGCCGGGGCGTGACGGTCCAGTCGACGTCGGCGCCCATGGCGTACCACCAGCACACGTTGGCGACCGTGTAGCCGGGCGACAGGCGGCGGGCGGCGTGCCACAGCTTCTCGCCGCCGACGAGCGCGTTGTGCTGCCGCCACAGGAAGATCTCGCCGAGGTCGCGGAAGTACCAGCCGTTGCCGACGATCCCGTGCCCCGACGGCGGCTCGCCGGTCAGGAACGTCGACTGCACCGAGCAGGTCACGGCCGGCAGCACGGGCTCCAGCGGTACCGCTGAGCCCAGCGCGGCCAGGCGGGGCATGTAGGCCAGCAGGCGTGGGGTGAGCCCGACGACGTCGAGGACCAGCAGGGGCTTGCTCATCGCGACTCCAGCGTCTTGAGCCCGAGATCCTGCAGGACGTCCCGGGCGTAGGCGAGTTCGGCGGCCATCCCGGCCGCGAGGGCCTCCGGGCCGGTGGGGCGCTGGGCCGGCGGGAGCACGCCCCAGGTGTACGTCTCGACCTCCAGGTGGTCGCAGGCGGCGACCGGCCCGCCGACGAGCGCGCCGAGCCCCGCGCGCAGCACCCCGGTCGTCGCGGCCAGCGGCGGCTCCGGCTCCGCGTGCAGCGGCACGTGGTAGTGCACCCGCCACGGCCCGTCGGCGCCGCTCTCCAGGGCCTCGTCGAGGTCGTCGAACGAGTGCCGGCAGCCGGCCGAGCGGGTCTGGTGCATGAACTTCGGCTCGACGTACTGCGCGAGCGTCGCGGCGCCGGCCACCGGGTCGGCGACCTCCAGCGCCGCCGACACCTGGATCTTCACGATCGGCAGCCCGGCCCGGGCCAGCCGCTGCACCGCCGCGACCGGGTCCTCCCACGCGCACGCGAGGTGGGCCAGGTCGACGCAGACGCCGATCCACCGCGGGTCCACGGTGGACAGGTGCACGGTGGCCTGCAGCGTGTTCTCGATGACGCAGCCGGGCTCGGGCTCGAAGGCGACCCGCACCTCGCGACCGGTGAGCACCTCCAGCCCGGCCAGGCCGGAGGCCAGCGCGTCGAGGGCCCGGCACACCTTGCCGACGTGGGCGCTGTCCCACGGCTCGCGCCAGCCCAGCGGCAGCGTCGAGATCGAGCCCCGCGCGGCGTCGTCGGGCAGCAGGTCCACGAGGATCCTCGCCAGATCCAGCGTGTACCGCAGCCGCGCCGGCTCGGTCCAGTCGGGCCGGTAGACCTTGCGCTTCACGACCGGCGCGTGGAACGCCCGGAACGGGAACCCGTTGAGCGTCACCACCTCCAGCCCCCGGGCGTCGAGCTCGCGCCGCAGCCGCTTGCGCAGCGCCGCGTCGCCGGCCAGCTCCGTCGCGGCGTCGATGCCGAGCCACAGCCCCAGCCCCAGCACGTCGGTGCCGAGCCGGTCGCGCATCCGCGCCGCGTACGTGTCGAGCTGCGCGATGATCCCGGCGACGTCCTCGGCCGGGTGGACGTTGGTCCCGTAGGCCAGGTGCACCACCTGGCCGTCCGGGTGCCGCAGCCGCATCAGGACCCGCCGCGCAGGATCGAGTTGCCCTCGAACGTCGCCGCCGTGCCCTCGATGTCGGAGAGGTCGAGCCGCTTGGACTGCCCGTAGAACTCGACCGGGTTGCGCCACAGCACCCGGTCGACGTCGTCCGCGCTGAAGCCGGCCGCGAGCATCGCCTCGCCGGTCCGCAGCGTCAGCAGCGGATCCGAGCGCCCCCAGTCCGCCGCCGAGTTCACCAGCATCCGCTCCAGGCCGTGCTCCTGGAGGATGACGACCATGCGCTCGGCCGTCATCTTCGTGTCGGGGTAGATCGAGAAGCCCATCCAGCAGCCGCTGTCGGCGACCCGCGCGACCGTCACCTCGTTGAGGTGGTCGACCGCGACCCGGCCCGGGTCGATGCCCGACTCGCGGACCACGTCGAGGGTCCGGTCAGTGCCGCGGGCCTTGTCCCGGTGCGGGGTGTGGACCAGGGCGGGCAGGTCGTGGTCGATCGCGAGGGCCAGCTGGGCCGCGAAGACCTCGTCCTCCTCCGGCGTCATGGAGTCGTAGCCGATCTCGCCGACCGCGACGACCCCGTCCTTCTCCAGGTAGCGGGGCAGGACGGCGAGGACCTCGCGGCAGCGGGGGTCGTTGGCCTCCTTCGGGTTGAGCGCGATCGTGCAATGGTGGCGGATGCCGAACTGGCTCGCGCGGAACGGCTCCCAGCCGACCAGCGCGTCGAAGTAGTCGGTGAACGACCCCACGCTCGTCCTCGGCTGGCCCAGCCAGAACGCCGGCTCGACCAGGGCCCGCACCCCGGCGGCGGCCATCCGCTCGTAGTCGTCGGTGGTCCGTGACGTCATGTGGATGTGCGGGTCGAAGATGCGCATCACGAGACCCTTTCGGTCTTGCTCGCGGAGAGCCGGTGCAGCAGTTCGGTGGCGTCGCCGGCCATGGTGCGCCCGGCGGCGTGACGCTCCTCGGCGAGCCCGGCGAGCATCGTCGCCAGCTCCCCGTCGGCCCGTTCGTCGAGGTCGGCGACCCCGTCGAGGGGGAGGCCCATGAAGACCGCCTTGAGCACGCCCTGGCGCCAGGCGGCCACCGGCAGGTGCCGGGCCGCCGGGCCGAGCGCGGCGGCGACGAGGCGGGTGTCGTTGGTGCGCAGCGCGTCGAGCAGCAGCGCGCGCACCGCGTCCGCCGGGGCGTCCAGCCAGGGCAGGGCGCGCAGCACGGCGCGCTTCTCGGCGCCGTCACCGTAGCGGTACAGCGACTCGAGCTCGGCGACGACCGCCGCGGCGGGCAGGCGGGTCAGCAGCAGCGCGCGGGCGGCGTCGTCGACGGTCCAGTTCGGCAGCCGGTCCAGCGCCCAGCGGCCGCACTGGCGCCCGGCGGCGGGGAACAGGCGGGCGATCGACGCCGGCTGGCGGGAGACGGTCTCCAGGGCGGTGTCGAGCCAGACGGTGTCGGGCAGCTCCGCGGCGAGGATCTCGTAGAAGGGTGGCGGGTTCACAGGACCTCCTGAAATCGGTCCAGGGACCGCTGCTCGGCGGCGCGCAGGAACGCCAGCGAGTCGCGGGCCACGCTCGGCGCGGCGTGGCTGTGGCGGGGCAGCTCAACGGCGACGAGGCCGCCGTAGTCGGTCTCGTTGAGGGCGCGCAGCACCGGCGGGAAGTCGATCTCGCCGGTGCCGAACTCCAGGTGCTCGTGGACGCCGCGGACCATGTCGTCGATCTGGACGTTGACCAGTTGGCCGGCGACCCGGCGGACGCACTCGTCGACCGGCCACGGCTCCAGGCAGCGGCAGTGGCCGATGTCGAGGGTCAGCCCGAAGTGGACGGGCGCGCCGAGGTCGGCCCGCAGCCGCTCCCAGTCGGTGATGGACTCGACCAGCATGCCCGGCTCCGGCTCGAAGCCGAGCATCATCTCGGCGCCCTCGGCCGCGGCGAGCACCTCGGCGCAGCCGGCCACGAGCCGCCGCCAGGCGACCTCGACCGGCAGCTCCGGCGGGCGCACCCCGGCCCAGAAGCTGACCGCCTCCGCACCCAGGTCGGCGCCGATGCGCACCGCGCGGCGCAGGAAGTCGAGCCGCAGGGTGGGCTCGTCGTCGAGCAGCGTCGGTGCGTGCTTGCGCCACGGGTCGAGCAGGTACCGCGCGCCGGTCTCGATGACCACGCCCAGCCCGAGCTCCGCGAGCCGGCGGCCGAGGCTGCGCACGTGGCGGTACACCTGCGCGTCGAACGGGTCCAGGTGCTGGTGGTCGAGGGTGAGCGCGACCCCCTCGTACCCCAGCCCGGCGATCACGGTGAGCGCGTCGTCGAGCCGATGGTTGCTGAACCCGTTGGTCCCGTACCCGAACCTCAACCCGGTCATGTCGGTGACAGCCGCTTCGAGAGCTGCCGCGCGAGCGGGGCCGCGGCGGCGACGGCGATGCCGGTGAGCGGCGCGCCGGCCCGGGCGGTGAGCGCGCCCTGGAGGGTCGGCAGGTTGAGGATGCCGGCTCCGACCGAGGCCCGGATGTTCTCCGCGGTCGGCTTGTCCAGCGCGGTGACCTGTGGCTTCCCGTACCGGTGGGCGTACCAGGCGGCGAGCCCGGCCGGAATGTACCAGTGTTTCCGGCGTCCGACCGCGGCGCTCACGGCGACCACGGCCGTCCCCGCGAGCGTCGCCGCCGGCAGTTCCGGGGTGCCGCCGTGGACCTCGGCCCGGGAGAGCGCGGTGACCGTGTACGTGTGGGCGAACACCGTCGCCGCCGGCAGCCAGGCCTTGCGCAGCCGCCCGCCGGAGGCCCCCAGCAGCACGTCCAGGGCCCGGCAGGCGGCCATCGCGGCCGGTCCCGCCGGGGTGTTCTTCAGCCGGAGGTCATAGGCCCAGACGGTGCCCGCGAGCGGTACCGCGACGGCGAGCGCGCGCCGGCCCCCGGCGAGGCCGGCCACGGCGACCCCGGCCGCGGTGAGGCCGGCGGCGATCCCGAGGGCCGTCTCCGGCGTGATCCGGCCCGACGGGATCGGCCGCTCCGGCCGCTCGACGGCGTCGAGGTGCCGGTCGGCCCAGTCGTTGGCGGCCATGCCGGCCCAGTACAGCAGCACCGACGAGCCCGCGAGCCCGGCCGTGCGCGGGCCGAGCCGCCCCGCCGCCGCGGCGCCGGCGACGACGTCGCCCGGCACCGACAGCGCGGCCGGGGCCCGGACCAGCTCGGCCAGCTCCCGCCAGCCGGGCCTCCCGGGCCTCCCGGACCCCCCAGGCCTCCCGGGCCTCATCCGAGCGTCCCGGTGAACTCGGCCAGCGCCACGAACTGCGCGGCGAGCGAGTGGTCGACGTCGCCGAGCGGGTCCTTGAAGAAGAACGCCAGCTCGGTGAGCGGCCCGGACCGCCCGGCCCGGTGCGCGGCCGAGGCCAGCCGGGCGAGGTCGAGGACCAGCGGCGCGGCGAGCGCGGAGTCGCAGCCGTGCCAGGTGAACTCCATGCGCATCGGCGTGCCCAGGAAGCCGGCGAACGTGATGAGGTCCCACGCGGTCTTGAAGTCGCCGATGTCCGGCACGTACTCGATGCGGGTGTGCCCGTCCGGCTCGTAGCCGAGCGTCTCCTTGAGCACCCGCTGCTTGCTCGCCGACTTGGCCGCGTTGGCCGCCGGCTCGGCGAGCGTCGCCCCGTCGCCGCCGCCCAGCAGGTTGATGCCCGACCAGGAGCGCACCTGGAGGTGCCGCATCGCGAACATCGGCGCGAGCACCGCCTTGAGCAGCGTCTCGCCGGTCTTGCCGTCGTGGCCCGCGTACGGCACTGCTTGAGCTTCGGCAAGCTCGTGCAGTGCCGGCAGCCGCGCGCCCGTCGACGGCGTGAAGTCGACGAACGCGCACCCGGCGGTGAACGCCGCGTAGGCGGCGAGCGCGCTCGGCGGGAGCACGGCGCCGGGCTCGGCGAGCGCCTCCCGGAGGGCGTCGAGGCGCTCGTGCGCCGGGTGCGGCGCCGGGGCCGCCTCGGTGGAGGCGACGTTCACCACGACGACGCGCTCCAGGCCGTGCCGCTGCCGGAAGTCCGCGATGTCGGACGCCATCGCGGCCGCGGTCTCGGCCTGGGTCGCCCCGTGCGGGAGCGGCCTGATGTCGTCGTCCACCGCCGACAGCTCACTATGGAGCGTGTCGACCAGGCGGGCGGGGACGACCCCGGCCGCCGCGAGCGCCTCGGCCTTCTTCACCAGCCCGGTCGTGGCGATGTCGTGGCCACCGAACACCAGGTCGCCGTAGGCCGGCAGGCGGGCCGACCGCAGCGCGGGGTGTTCGGTGACGCATCCGATGGGCTCGGTGAGCCCCGCGCGCAGCGCCGCTGCGCCGACAATGCTGGTGACGGCAACCGAACCACGGGCACCGACCAGCCACACACCCGTATGCACACGGGCCTCCTCAGCGGTCTCCTCAGGGCATGATCCATGGGCGACATCGCCGACTGTCGCTGCATGCATGAGCCTAAGACTCGTTCACCCGCTTCCGCCAGTGCCCATCAAACTTTTATCTCGATTAGCTCTACTTTTGCTCTGAAGAGCGAAAGTGCGCCCGAACCACCCACCGCTCGGCGGCGGTCCAGGCCGACGTGGTGACCAGGTAGATCCCCGCGGCGAGCGGCACGAACGGCGCGAACGCCACCGTCCCGAACTGCAGCGCCTTGACGAACGACGGCGTCTGCGCGGGCAGCTGCCGCCCGTTCCAGACCGCGACGGCGACGAGCGCCGCGATCACCAGCCAGCCGGCGAGCATGCCGGGCTCGGTGAGCAGCCGGTGGCTGAGGTCGCTGCCGAGGAAGTCGTACCCCTGCAGCCGCCCGCCGGTGAACTCCCGGTACAGCAGCCAGACGAACGGCGCCTGGAGCAGCATCGGCACCAGCCCGGCGAACGGCGAGGTCCCCTCCTTGCGCATGAGCTCGGCGGACTTCTCGGCGAGCACGACGGGCTCGGACCCGTGCCGCTCCCGCAGGGCCTGCAGCTGGGGTGTGAGCCGGGACCGGACGTTCTCCGCCCGGTAGGCGCGGAGACTGAGCGGCAGCATCGCCACCCGGAGCAGGACGGTGGCGACGACGATGGCGGCGGGCATCGACCCGAGGCCGCCGGCGAACCAGGACAGCACGGCATGAACCACTGGACGTTTCCTCTCGGAGCCGCCGCCGCGCAGGGTGCGGCGCTCACGCCGACGGGGCCGGCGGGCGCACCAGGGCACGACGGAAACAGACACGGGGAAGGGCGACGGTGTCGTCAGAAGGGTCGGCTCAACCCGTCAGGGGAGCCGCTCAGGGGAGGATCAACGTCCAGGTGCGCGGGGGCGCGGCCGACCGGCCGCGTCGGGATCGGCGGACCGGATCCGCGAGCTCCGCCCGGCCCGGACCCGGACCGGCACGACCCGCGCCCGCTCGTTCCCGGCGGGCAGGTTCCGCATGAGCCGCACGGCCAGCACGACGGCCAGCGCGGCCAGCACCGCGGTGGCCACGGCGAGCACGTCGCCCGGCGTGGTGACACTCGACCACGCGGCGAACAGGGTG
Source organism: Dactylosporangium sp. NPDC005572 (assembly GCF_040605515.1). Taxonomy (NCBI): domain Bacteria; kingdom Bacillati; phylum Actinomycetota; class Actinomycetes; order Micromonosporales; family Micromonosporaceae; genus Dactylosporangium; species Dactylosporangium sp. NPDC005572. Next base: position 148,620 of record NZ_JBEXCY010000002.1, read on the forward strand.
GTCATCGACCACGACATGCCGTCAACCATACCGCCGCCGCACAACCCTGAGGCGGGGATCAACCCGGTCCACCCGGCGCCGCGGCGCGGGCACCGCAACGCACCGTCGATGTCGACGGCCAGGTCGCATCTTAGGCGCGGGCGCGGCGGATCTGTGCTGATCAGGGAAACCTGAGGGAATTCACAGGTTGAACCCCTAGGTGACGGCATTCAGGTGCGATCCGGATGGCCCGAACCCGCACACGGTCCGTAGTGTCGGCGACGTGGCACTCATCGAGACGCGTGCGCTGACGAAGCGCTACGGGGGTGGCGTCACCGCCCTGTCGGAACTCACCCTGGCCGTGGAGCCGGGGATCATCGGGCTGGTCGGGGCCAACGGCGCCGGCAAGTCGACCTTTATCAAGATCATGCTGGGTCTGCTCCAACCGACCGGCGGTGAGCTGCGCGTGCTGGGACTCGACCCGACGACCCACTCGGAGGAGGTGCGGGCCCGCGTCGGCTACATGCCGGAGCACGACTGCCTGCCCGGCGAGGTGTCGGCGGCCGAGTTCGTCACGCACCTCGCGCGGATGAGCGGGCTGCCCGCCAACGCGGCCCGCGAGCGCGCGTCGGAGGCGCTGCGCCACGTCGGGCTCTACGAGGAGCGGTATCGGCAGATCGGCGGCTACTCGACCGGCATGAAGCAGCGGGTCAAGCTGGCCCAGGCGCTCGCGCACGACCCCGACCTGCTGCTGCTGGACGAGCCGACCAACGGCCTCGACCCGGCCGGCCGCGACGCCATGCTCGAGCTGGTGCACCGCATCGGCAACGAGTTCGGCATCTCGATCGTGGTCTGCTCGCACCTGCTCGGCGAGGTCGAGCGGATCTGCGACTCGCTGGTCGCGATCGACGGCGGCCGCCTGCTGCGCTCGGCCACCGTGTCGGACATGACGACGAGCCGCGACGTGCTCACCGTCGAGGTCAGCGAGGGCGTCGACCTGCTCGCCCGGCGGCTCGCGGAGCTGGGCATCCCGGCCACCCGCGACGGCCTGTCGCTCACCGTGCCGCTGGAGACGGACGACGTCTACGACCGCATTCTCGCCGCGGTCGCCGACCTCGACCTGCCGCTGCACCGGCTCGACCAGCGCCGGCACCGGGTCGCCGAGCTCTTCCAGAGCCCCGCCGTCACCAGCCCAGCACCCCAGGAGGTCGGCCGTGGCGCCGCAAACTAGTGTCATCCACGACATCGGCTACCAGCGGTACAAGGGTGCCCGCCTCGGTCGGTGGTATGCGAACCGCTCGCTCTACGAGCACAGCCTGCGCACGGCGTTCGGCATCGGCCGCGGCGCCAAGGCGAAGATCTTCCCGTGGCTGGTGATCATCATCGTGCTCGGCGTGGCGGTGATCGAGATCGCCATCCGGTCCATCACCGGCGAACCCCTGATCACGTACCGCGGCTTCGCCACCGGCCTGTCGTTCCCGGTCATGCTGTTCCTGGCCATCGTCGCGCCCGAGCTGGTCTCGCGCGACCTGCGCGACCGCACCCTGCCGCTGTACTTCTCGCGGCCGCTCAGCCGGTCCGACTACGCGCTGGCGAAGTACTCCGCCCTGGCGACGGCCGTGCTGCTCCTCCTGGGCGTGCCGCAGCTGCTGATCTACATCGGGGCGATCTTCACCCGTACCGACGGGTTCTCCGGCGCCCTGAAGGAGCTCGGCGACATGGGACCCGGCCTGGCCGGCGCCCTGATCCGGGCGCTCGTGCTCGCCGCGATCGCGATCCTGGTCGCCTCCACGACGGGCCGCCGGGCGTTCGCCGCCGCGTTCATCGTCGGCGTCTTCGTCATCACCGCACCCATCGTCGGCATCCTCGGCGCGCTCGGCAACGAGACGCTGTTCAGCCTCGCCTTCCTGGTCAACCCGATGACGCTGCTCCAGGGCTTCGAGCAGTGGATCTTCGGCGCGCAGGGCGGCGAGGGCATGCCGATCGGCGACATGGGCCCCGTCTACGGCGCCGTCTCGGTCGCGCTGCTCGCCGGGACGATCGCCCTGCTGCTCGCCCGTTACCGGAAGGTGGCCGCCTGACATGAGTACTGTCGACCTCCAGCACGTCTCGCGCTGGTACGGCAACGTGGTGGCCGTCAACGACGTCACCATGACGCTCGGGCCGGGCGTCACCGGCCTCCTCGGCCCGAACGGCGCCGGCAAGACCACCCTGTTGCACATGATGTCCGGCTTCCTCGCCCCGTCGAAGGGCGAGCTGACCGTCGACGGGGCGCCGGCCTGGCGCAACCCCGACGTGTACAAGATCCTCGGCCTGGTCAGCGAGCGCGAGTCCGTGCACGGGTTCCTCACCGGCAAGGAGTTCGTCGTGGCGAGCGCCCGCCTGCACCGGCTGCCGCAGCCGGAGGAGGCGGCCCGCCGGGCCCTGGCCCTGGTCGAGATGGAGCCCGCGCAGGACCGGCGCATCGACACGTACAGCAAGGGCATGCGCCAGCGGGTCCGCGTCGCGGCCGCCCTGGTGCACGACCCCGGCGTCCTGCTGCTCGACGAGCCCTTCAACGGCATGGACCCACGCCAGCGGTTCCACATGATGGACCTGCTGCACAAGATGGGCGACGACGGCCGCACCGTGCTGTTCTCCTCGCACATCCTGGAGGAGGTCGAGCAGGTCTCCGGCACCGTCCAGGTGATGGTCGCCGGGCGGCTGGCCGCCTCCGGCGACTTCCGCACCATCCGGCGGCTCATGACCAACCGCCCGCACGTGTTCACGATCCGCTCCAGCGACGACCGCCGGCTCGCGGTCGCGCTCATCGGTCAGCCGTCGGTCAAGGGCGTCGAGGTCGACGCCGCCGGCCTGCAGGTGCGCGCCTCCGACTACGGCACGTTCACGCGGGCCCTGCCCCGGATCGCGCTCAACGAGGGCGTGCGCGTGCGCCAGCTGCTGCCCGCCGACGAGTCCCTGGAAAGCGTCTTCTCCTACCTGGTGGGTGCCTGATGAACCCGACGATCGCCCGGATCACCACCCGCGGCCTGCTCGGCCGGCGCCGGATCTGGCTGCTCGTGCCGCTGCCCCTGATCCTCGTCGGCCTGGCCCTGCTGGGCCGCGCGTTCGGCGCCACTCCGGAGGAGTGGGGTGAGCCGGTCATCGTGGGCCTGGGCTTCGCCGCCGTCCTGCCGGTCATCGCGCTCATCGTCGGCACGGGCGTCGTCGGTTCCGAGATCGACGACGGCACGATCACCCACATCCTGGCCAAGCCGCTGCCCCGGTCCGAGATCCTGTTCACGAAGCTCGCCGTGGCGGTGGGCGTGACGGCGGCCTTCGCCGGCGTCCCGCTCTTCGTCGCCGGTGTGATCGCCAACTCGCTGTCGCTGGCCTTCGCCCTGGTCGTCGGCTCCGTGGTCGGCTCGCTCGCCTATTCCGCGCTGTTCGTAATGGTGAGCGTCCTGACCCGCCGCCCGGTCCTGCTCGGCCTCGTCTACGTCGTGCTGTGGGAGGGCCTGCTCGGCAACATCCTGTCGGGCACGCAGAAGCTGAGCATCCAGCAGTACGTCCTGTCGATCGTCGACTGGCTCGCCCCGACCGACATCCTGCACGGCAAGGTGTCGGTGCCGGTGAGCTTCGTGATGGCGGGGGTCTTCACGGTCGCCGCCTCGGCCTACGCCGTCCAGCGCCTGCGCACGTTCTCAGTGGCCGGCGAGACAGGCTGACCCGCTCCGCGCCCGGGGCGCCCGCGCGGGGCACCACCCGCCGCGCGGGCACCCCGCGCCGCCCGTGTTCCCGCGCCGCCCGTGTTCCCGCGCCGCCCGTGTTCCCGCGGCCGCGATCTTGGAGGTGTGGTTCCCGAAATGACGGATAAAGGCGACAAATCCGGGACCGCGACTCCAAGATCGCGGGGAACAACGGTGCGGAGGGGTGTGGCGTGGCGGTAACGGCGGGGGCGTGATCCCATCAGAGCCGTGACAGCGCACCGGGTCTACAGCGTCGTCGTGTTCATCGTCCTCGCGTCGCTGGACAACGTGGCGATCAGCCTCGTCCCGCCGCTGTACTCGCCGATCAGCCGCGCCCTCGGGGTCCCCGAAGGCGCGCTCGGCGTCGTCACCGCCGTCAGCTACCTCGTCACGGCCGTCGCCGCCGTCGCCTGGGCCTACGTCGGCGACCGGACGAACCGCAAGCCCATCCTCATGGCCGGCACCCTGATCTGGTCGCTCGGCACCCTCGGCACCGTGTTCGCGGGCGGCTACTGGACGTTCCTCGCCGCCCAGCTCTTCGCCGCCGTCGGGCTCGGCGCCGTCGGCTCCGTCGGGTTCTCGGTCGTCAGCGACCTCATCTCGCCGCGCCGGCGCGGGCTCGTCATGAGCCTCTGGGGGCTGTCGCAGGGCGTCGGCACGCTCGCCGGGGTGCTCGTCGCCAGCCAGCTCGGCGGCACCGACTGGAAGACGCCGTTCTACGTGCTCGCCGTGCTCGGCGTCGTCGCCTCCGCGCTGTACTTCACCACGGCCGACATCCACCGCGGGCAGAGCGAGCCGGACCTGGCGGCCGTGTTCGCCGCCGGCGAGGAGTACGAGCACCGGATCTCGAAGGAGGACCTGCCCCGCATCGCCGCCCGCCGCACCAACGTCTGGCTGGTGCTCCAGGGCCTCACCGCCCAGGCCGCGTTCGGCTCGCTGGTCTGGCTGCCGCGGCTCTTCCAGGCCAGGGCCGAGGCCCAGGGCTACGACGAGCAGACCGCGATCCAGATCGGCGGGCTGCTGGCGACCCTGTTCCAGCTCGGCGGGGTCCTGTCGATCGTCGGCGGGCTGATCGGGGACCGGTGGCAGCGGCGCGACCCCGGTGGCCGGGCGAAGGTGGCGTCGATCGGGATCCTCGCCGGGATCCCGCTGTACATCATCCTCTTCTTCGTCCCGGTGCGCCTGCCCGAGCCGGAGGGCCGCGGCGGCCTCGCCACCGTCACCGACGCGCTGTTCACCGAGCCGAGCCTGCTCGGCGCGTTCCTCTGCGCGGTCGTGGCGCTGGCGCTGACCTCGGCGAACTCGCCGAACTGGTTCGCCCTCATCGCCGACGTCAACCCGCCCGAGCACCGCGGCACGGTGTACTCGCTGGGCAACCTGGTCAACGGCGTCGGCCGCGCGGCCGGCAACGGGCTCGTGGGGGCCGTGTTCGCGGCGCTGGCCCGCAGCTTCCCCCCGCCGGCGAACCTGGCCATCGGCCTGGCGGCGTTCCAGCTGTTCTTCGTGCCGACGGGGATCATGTACTGGCGGGCGTCGCGGACGGCCCCGGGCGACATCGAGGCCGTCCACGCGCTGCTGCGGCAGCGGGCGGCTACAGAGTCCGCAGGTGAAAGCCACCGTCCACGTCGATGACCTGCCCCGTGGAGAACGGGAACAGGCCCTGCGCGACCGCGACGACGGCCCGGCCGACGTCGTCCGGCTGCCCCCACCGGCGGATCGGCGTGATGCCCTGCTCGAGGATCAGCCGGTCGTACTTCTCCCGCACCGCGCCCGTCATGTCGGTGGCGACGATGCCGGGCCGGATCTCGAACACGGTGATGCCGTGCTCGGCCAGCCGCGCCGCGAACAGCTTCGTCATCATCGACAGCCCGGCCTTCGTCACGCAGTAGTCGCCGCGGTTGACGCTCGCCGTGTACGCCGACATCGACGAGATCGTCACGATCCGGCCGGCCGTCCCGTGCTCGATCATCCGCCGCGCGACGAGCTGGGTCAGGAAGTACGGGCCCTTGAGGTTGATGCCGATCAGGCGGTCGAACGACTCCTCGCCGGCCTCCAGGAGGTCGGCGCGCACCGACGGGGCCACCCCGGCGTTGTTGACGAGCAGGTCGATCGGGCCGAGCGCGTCGTAGGCCTCGGCCACCAGCCGCTCACGGTCGGCGGCGTTCGCGATGTCCGCCCGTACCATTGCCGCCTTTGCTCCGGTCTTCTCCACCTCCGCCGCGACCTCCTCGGCCGCCGTCTGGTTGGCCGCGTAGTTGATCACGACGTCGTGGCCCGCGTTCGCCAGCGCGAGGACGATGCCGCGGCCGATGCCCCGAGATCCACCGGTGACGATGGCGGCGCTCATTCGACGCCTCCGAAGAACGTGTAATACGGGCCGTGCTCCAGGCGGTCGAGGTACAGCGCCAGCTCCCGCAGGTGGTAGTCGCCCCACATGCTCGACTCGCCGTTCGGCACGCGCTGGCCGTCGTGGACCTGGTCCCAGCCGTTGGGCCGGTGGTACACCGAGTGCAGCAGCAGGCCCTGGTGCGCCGGGTCGGTGGACAGGTACGGCTCGGCGAGCAGCGTCCGCGCCACCGTGAGGCCGGCCTGCGTGTAGCGGGCCTCGCCGAGGTGGCGACCCAGCCGCAGCAGGCCCTGCGCGGCGATCGCGGCGGCGCTGGAGTCGACCGGCTCGTGGTCGTTGTAGGGGTCGGCGGGTCGGTCGAGGTGGTTGTCGATCTTCGCGAGGTTCGGCGCGCCGGTGTCCCAGTAGGGGATGCCGTCGGCGGGGGAGTACTCGATGTAGAAGTCGCAGGTCGCCCTCGCGGCCTCGGCGAACACCGGCTCGTCCTCCAGCTCGACCAGCTCGGCGAACCCGAGCATCGCCCAGGCCAGCCCGCGCGTCCAGGTGGAGAAGGCGGAGTACCCCTGCTGCGTGCTCGGCGCCCGGAACCGCCCGTCGTTGACGTTGAACAGCGACTCGTGCGCGGTGCGCCCCCGCACGTCGTAGATGTCCCGGCCGGTGCCGTAGTAGACGTTGTACCGCGCGGTGTTGCGGCCGTGCTGCAGCAGACGCTCACGCAGGTCGATCCGTTCGTCGTGCTCGCCCATGAGGACGTGCCCGAGCCGGTGCGCGAGGGCGAGCGCCCGGCAGGAGCGGATCGTGTCGACGAACAGCGACTGCGGCCCGTTGAACGAGTAGATGTAGCCGGTCCCGTCCGCGGTCCGCTGCCAGCGGGCGGCCTGCACGGCCCCGCTCACCCTGAGCGCCAGCTCGGCCTCGCCCCGTCCGGCGTCGTCGATGCGCCCCTCGCGCATGAGCCGAAGCAGGGCACCGTACGTGCTGACGTTGTTGAACCCGTGGTCGTGCACGCCGATGTGGCTCACGTGCGGCGGCATGAGCGCCCGGGTCTGCCGCTGGCCGAGCTCCAGGAACTGCTTGTCGTCGGTGGCGTCGAACTGCAGCAGCGCCGAGCCGACCTGGAAGCCTTGCGTCCACTCGGTCCACCCGCGCGCGGTGTACCGCCCGTCGACGGTGAACACGGGCGACGAGGCCCCCGCCTCCGCCGCGCCCAAGGCGTCGATCTTGACCGCGGACAGCTCCCACATCTTCTGCGTGGCCGGCCGCAGATCACCGGCCGCGAGGGTGTCATCGATGCGCAACATGCAGGGATGGTACCGAGGAAAGCCCTTTCCTGGGAGTCCCCCTTGCGTTGCCCGGCGGATCGGCGGGCATGCGAGGATATGGGGCAATGGAGACCGCGGTTGAGGACATCGCCGAACGCTGGGTCGCGGCCTGGACCCACGGCCGGACCAGCGACCTGTTCCGCCTGCTGGCCGCCGCCCCGCTGATCGAGTCCAACCTCGACCCGGACGGCGACTTCATCGAGATCCTGACCGACTACGCCGCATCGCTGGACGCCGTCACGGTCTTCTCCCGCACGGTGATCGACAGCCGCGTGGCCCTCGTCTACAACTGCACCCTGGGCCCGGAGACGTTCCGCCTGGCCGAGTTCCTGGTGGTGGACCCGTCCGGCCTGATCACCGAGGTGCGTCGGGTCTACGACCTGAACGCGGTGGAGCGCCTACTCCCCGACCTGCTCCTAGGCACGTCATGATCGTGGGAAACATCTGGTCGCTATGGCAGCCAGATGTTTCCCACGATCATGGGCGCGCCGCGTGGATCCGGCTCCGGTAGCCGCCGCTCAGGCGGGCCAGGTAGGCGCGCTCGACCGTCCGCACGAACCCGCGCGGATCGTCGCGGATCTGCCGCGGCGAGAAGTGCAGCACCACGGCGCCGGCCTCGGCCAGCCGGGCGTGGTGGCGCATCGTGCGCTCCCAGTCCTCGGGCGACAGGTGGTAGCTGCGGGAGTCGACCTCCACCGCCAGGTCCGCGTCCACGACCCAGCCGTCGGGCGTCGGCAGCGCAGCCCCGGCGGGCGTCGACAGCGCCGGGTTCCACAGCAGCTCGGGGAGGACCCGCGAGCGGCGTAGCAGCGTCCGGGCCTCACCCTCGGCCACGGAGCGGACGCCGGCGACGACCTCCTGGACGGCGCGGCGCAGCGCGGCCGAGCCCGCCCGCGGGGCGTGGCGGATCTCCCGCACGAGGTCGGCGGGCGTGCAGAAGCCGCCCTGCACCGCCTCGGCCACCATCGCGCGGATGCGGCGTTGGTCCTCACACCGCCTCCCCGCCTCCACCACCGAGCGTTCTGGGGACGTCAGCCTGAGGGCGCCGTCCCGGCGGGCGAACGGATCCGGCGTCACCGTGCGGTGCACGCGGACGAAGCCGGTCGAGCGGACCCGGCGGTCGTGCGGGATGAGCACCCGCACGAACCGGTCGACCGGCGCCGTGCGGAATCCGTGCACGCCGAGCGCCGCCGCCCCGGTGAGCAGCGCCTCCGGGCCGCCGTACAGCTGCGCCGCGAGCAGCCGCTGCCGGTGCTGCAACGGGCCGCTGAACGTCGCGTAGACCAGCGGCAGCACCGTCTGCCACCGGCCCGCCGCGAGCTCCCACCGCAGCCGCCCGCGCGTGATCCCCGCCTTCACGAGCTGGTCGGCTGTGGCGATTCCCGGCCGGATCCGTGATTCCTCATGCACGGGTCAGCATTCCCCGGCGCCGGGGGCTGCGGCAAGGCGATCCCGGCGCCTGTGGACAACCTGTTCATGATCGAGGGGCGGATCCGGCTGTACCGGATCAGCTGTTACACGGCGTGGTTGCTCGGCGTGCTGTAGCTCTCGGTGAGGGTGTCCGACCGTTGCCAGCCGGGTGCGAACTCGGCCCACAGTGACAGTGCCACCGCCGCGCTCTCCGGGCGGTCGGCGGGCCGCTTCGCCATGCACTGGCGGCACAGCTCGGCCACGGAGCGTGGCAGGCCCGGTGCGAGGACCACCGGCGTCGGGGCGGCGTGCAGCAACCGGGCGCCGGGCGCGTGCGGCGAGCGGCCGGTGAGCATCTGGTACAGCAGGACGCCGAGCGCGTACACGTCCCAGGCCGGCGCGTGCTCGGCCTTCACCGCCGCCGGGTGGGCGAACGGCACCGCGAGCCCGAAGTCGATGATCTTGACTCCGGCCGTGGTGAGCATGACGTTGTGGGCGGTCAGGTCGCGGTGCGCGATGCCCCGGCGGTGCGCGACGGCCAGCAGCTCGGCGATCGAGGCGGCGATCTCCACCGCCTCCTGCCAGGGCAGCGGGCCGGCGGCCAGGCGCTCGGCGAGCGGGATGCCGTTGAGCAGCTCCATCGCCATCGCGGGGACGCTCACGCGGCCGGCCTCGATCTCGCCGTACCCGAAGATCTTCGGCACCGTCGGGTGCCGCATCCGCTGCATGAGGTGCGGCTCGCGGCGGGCGGCGTGGGTGGCCCGCGTGTTGTGGGCGAACGCCGGTGCCAGCACCTTCACCGCGGCCGGGCGTAACCGGTCCAGGTCGACAGCCTCATAGACGAGTGACATGCCGCCGCGGGCGATCGGGCGGACCAGCAGGTATCGTTCGAGCACCCTGCGGCCAACGTCGATCCCGGACACAATCGTCGACTATTCCCTATTCGGTCGCCGTTGCGATAGTCCCCGCGATGCTTGACACAGTGCAATTTGGTCGGAAATGCAATGACCCTCCTGCCGATCGAAACCCATAGTTGACATCTCGGTAACCGTGGCTGACGCTGACCGCAGGGTCGACGCCGACCGCCCGCGGCGTTGCCCGGTAACGAAATGTTTCGCTCCCACAGGAGACGGGATGCCTGACGAGCCCTCGCCGCCAACCGTCACCGAGGTCGCCGCCGCCGCGGGGGTCTCCGCCGCCACCGTGTCGCGCGTCCTCACCGGGCGGGTCCGCGTGAGCACCTCCGCCCGCGTGCAGGTCCACGACGCCATCAACCGGCTCGGATACGTCCGCCACCGCGCCCCCCGGCAGGCCGGCCGGGCCGTCACCGGCCCGGTCGCGGCGCTGGTGTTCGAGTCGACGGCCCGGATGTTCCACGACAACTTCTGCGCCCGGCTGCTTGCGGGCGCCGAGGAAGCCCTTTCCCGCGAAGGTGTACCCCTGGTGACCCTGACGGCGACCCGGGGTACCGTCGCGACCACCACCCAGTTCCTGACCTCCGGCGGCGTGTCGGGCGTGCTGGTGCTCGGGGCCGAGGCCAGGCACCCCCTCGTCGTCTCGCTTACCGCGTCGCTGGTGCCCCTGCGGGCCGCCGGCCGCCCGCCGGTCGAGATGCCGTTCGCCGACGTCGACAACCGCGACGGCGCCCGCCAGGCCGTCGAGCACCTGCTCCTGCGCGGCCGGCGCACGATCGCCACGATCGCCGGCCCGCCCGACTCGCCGGCGGCCGCCGACCGCCTCGACGGGTACCGGCGGGCGATGGAGGCCGCCGGCCGCCAGCCCATCGTGGCCTACGGTGACTTCACCACGCCGTCCGGTGGCCATGCCGCGGCCTGGCTGCTCGACCGGGTGCCCCGCCTCGACGGCCTCTTCGTCGCCTCCGACGCGATGGCCGCCGGCGCCCTCCAGGCGCTGCGCAAGGCCGGCCGCCGGGTCCCGGCCGACGTGGCCGTCGTCGGCTTCGACGACGCGCCGCTGGCCGGGTTCACCACGCCGGCCCTCACCACCGTCCGCCAGCCGGTCGAGGAGCTCGGCGCGCTCATCGCGGCGCTGCTGCTCGACTCGTCGCTGGACAACCCGGTCCTGCCGACCGAGCTCGTCGTGCGAGCCTCCACGTAGGATGCGCGGCGGACAACTCCGGGATGGCGACGTGCTCGCCCGCCGGTACATCCTCAAAGAGCCCGTCGGCGCGGGCGGCATGTCGGTGGTGTGGCGCGCGTGGGACTCCACGCTCGAGCGCACCGTCGCGGTGAAGGTCCTCGACGGCCCGATCGGGACCGACGGCGGCCAGCGCGACCGGATCCGCCGCGAGGCTCGGGCCGCCGCGCGCATCGAGCACCCGAACGCGATCGGCGTCTACGACTACGGCGAGACGGTCACCCCGCGCGGCCGGATCGCGGCGTACGTCGTCATGCAGCTGCTCGACGGCGCGTCGCTGGCCAGCCGCCTCGTGGAGGGTCCGCTGCCGTGGCCCGAGGCGGTCGCGGTGGCATCGACGGTCGCCGAGGTCCTCAACGCCGCCCACCGCCGCGGGGTGGTGCACCGCGACGTGACCCCCGAGAACGTCATGCTGACCACGGACGGCGTCAAGCTGCTCGACTTCGGCATCGCCGCCGAGGAGGGCCAGCGCGAGGAGGTCACGTTCGGCACCCCGCCGTACGTCGCCCCCGAGCGCCTGGTCGGCGCCCCCGCGACCGGTGCCACGGATGTGTACGCGCTGGGCGTCCTGCTGTACGAGATGCTCACCGGCTCGACGCCGTATCCGGCGGCGACCTGGGAGGAGCTGGAGCGGGCCCTCGCCGGCGGCCACTACCCGCCGCTGGCGGTCCCCGGCCTCCCGGCGCGGGTGGCGGCGATCTGCCACCGCTGCCTGTCGGCCAACCCCCGCGACCGCCCGACGGCCGCCGAGGTGGCCGCGACCCTCAACCCGCCGCTGCCGTCGGCGCGCCGCCGCCGCCGCTGGCTGGCCGTGGTCTCCGCGCCGCTGGCCCTGGCGGTGGTCCTGCTGGTGCTCGTCCTGCTGCTCCAGGACGACGACCCGCCGGGCCGGCCGAGCGTCGCCCCGGCGGTCAGCATCGTCGTGTCGGTCCCGCCCCCGATCGTCATTCAGCCGACGACCACCGTGTCCCCGCCGGTGGGCGGCCGCGCGACCTCGACCTCGACCCCGACGGTGGGCGCGTCGAGCCGCCCGTCGGTGTCCCCGTCGGCGTCCGCGCCGCGCCTGACGCCCGAACAGGCCGGCCGCGTGGTCCTGGACGCCGTCGACCGCCGCATGGCCGCGGGTGAGGTCCGCACGGACGTCGCCGAGGACATCCGCAACCAGGTCAACAACGTGCTGGCCAACCAGGTCGACGCGGCCAAGAAGATCACCGCGCTCCGCGACAACCTCCGCAGCCGCCAGCGGGAGGGCTCCATCACGACCCAGGCCGCGTACGCGGAGCTCGACGCCGCGGTGGTGGCGCTGGGCGACTCGCTGGCACAGAGCTGACGTTTCCGCACATCGATTCACCGGCGCCGATGCCATGGCGGTTAGAGCAGGCGGGTGCGGTGCCGTTCCAGAAACGCCTCCACGTGCTCGGCGTGGTCCGGGCGGCTCAGCAGGAAACCCTGCCCGAGCCGGCACCCCGCCGCCCGGACCACGTCGACGTGCGACTCGGTCTCCAGGCCGGCCGCGATCACGTCGATGCCCAGGCGCTGGGCCAGCCCCACCACCACGTCCACGATCGGGGTGGCCAGGCCGCGGTGGCCGGCCGGCTCGTTGAAGAGGGCCCGGTCGATCTTCAGCACGTCGATCGGCAGCCGGCGGAGGTGGGCCAGGGCCGTCGGGCCGGTGCCGAAGTGGTCGATCGCGGTGCGGGCGCCGAGGGCGCGCAGCCCGGCCAGCTGCTCCACGGCCACACCGTCGTCGGGCAGGGCCGCCTCCGAGATCTCCACGATGAGCGCCTCGGCCGGCACGCAGTGCGTGTCGATCGCCGTGGCCACCAGCGACAGCCAGCCCGGGTCGGCGAGCTGGCGGGCCGAGGCGTTCACCGACATCCACAGCTCGCGGCCGTCGGCCCGCCAGCGGGAGAGCTGGCGGCAGGCCCGGTGCAGGGTCCACTCGCCGATCTCGGCGGCCAGGCCGAGGTCCTCGGCGATCGGCAGGAACTCGGCCGGCGGGATCGGCCCGAGGCGCGGGTGGCGCCAGCGCAGCAGCGCCTCGGCGCCCACCGGCTGGCGCAGCGCCAGGTCGGTCACCGGCTGGAACACCAGGTCGAGTTCGCCCCGGCGGACGACGCCGGGCAGCTGCTGCTCGATCTCGGTGCGCCGCACGAGCGCCGCCTCGAAGCTCTCGTCGTAGCACTCGACCCGGCCGCCGGGCAGGCCGCGGGACAGCTGCCGGGTGCGGCGGCGGGCCACGTCGGCGTGGCGGAGCGCCTCCTCGGCCGTCGCGGCGGCGGCCAGGTCGGCCACGCCGACGTCGGCGGTGAGGTGGACGGTGTGGCCGGGCAGGTGGAACGGCTCGGCGAGGGCCGTCGCCAGCCGGGTCGCCAGCGCGAACGCGTGGACCAGCGGCGCGTCGGTGAGCACCGCGAACGCCGCCGCGGTGAGCCGGGCCGGCAGGTCGTCGCGGCCGGTCGCGCTGCGCAGCCGGCGGGCCGCCTCGATGAGCACCGCGTTGGCCACGGTCGGGCCGTGCAGGTCGGCGACGCTCTCGAACCGGTCGAGCTCCAGCACCAGCACCGACCCGCAGCCGCCGGCGGACCGGGCGTCGGTGACGGCGGCGACGAACTTGCGGCGGTTGGCCAGGCCGGTCTGGTCGTCGGTCCAGGTGACCTCGTCGAGCGTGCGCTGGAGCTGGGCCCGGTCGCCGACGTCCCGCACGTGCACCACGAGCCCGCCGACCTCGGGCGCCGCGCGCTGGTCGCTGACCGCCGACTCGGTCTCCCGCCACCGCCCGAACCCGTCCCGCAGCCGGGCCTGCAGCAGCACGTTCGCGCGGCCGGCGAGCGCGGACTGCAGGGCCGCGGCGGCCGCGGTCGCATCCGCCGGGTGCAGCAGGTCGGTCAGGGGGCGGCCCAGCACGTCCTGGTCCGACAGGCCGAACTGGCGGGCCGCCGCCGGTGACTGCCAGCGCACCACCAGGTCGTCGTCGAGCACCACGGCGACGTCGGTCGAGCCCGAGACCAGGGTGCGGAAGCGGGCCTCCCGCAGCACGAGGGTCTCGGCGTACCGCCGGATGTCCCGCGCGGCGAGCAGCTCCCGCCCCGCCATCGCGGCGAACGCGCACAGCCCGAGCGCGACCGTGGTCCGGTCGAACGAGCCGCCGGTGCCGAAGTGGTACGCGGCGACGCCCGCCCCGAGCACCGCCGGCGCGACGAGCAGCGGGTAGCCGGCGAACGTCCCCTGCTCGTCCGCGGCGTGCGGCTGCCCCGGCCGGTCGTCGGCCCGCCGGGCCCCGGTCACGATGAGGAACGGCCCGGCGAGCAGGGCCAGCCCGGCGACGACGAAGGCGGGCCCGGTCGGCCACGGCGTCTCCGGGTGATCCAGCAGTACCAGCGTGAGGCCCGTCAGCCCGAGCACGCTCACGGCCGCGCCGCCGCTGCAGGCCAGCGCGGCCGGGCGGTGCCGGACCGCACGCAGGCCGGTCACGACCGCGACCGACACGGTGACGCAGCAGGTCAGCGACACCGCGAGCGGCGCCGGCCCGGAGCCGGACAGCAGGAGCATCCACGCGCAGGCGAACAGGCTGATGCCGATGCCCAGCCCGTCGAGGACCCGGCGCAGCCGGGCGCCCGCCGTCGGCGCGGTACCGGGCAGCAGGAGCAGCCCGAGCAGGAACGTCGGCGCGGCGGCGAGCGTGGCCCCGGCCGCGATCAGGCCCGGCGCGGACGTGCCGCCGGTGAGCGCGGCGATCCCGGTCGCGGCCGCGCCGGCCCCGGTCACCAGGGCGCCCACGCCCAGGAAGCCGGCGCCGCGGCACGGCCCGAAGCTGCGGCGGCCCCGGTGGATGCGCAGGGCGAGGCGGATCAGCACGCCGGCGTGCGCGAGGGAGCCGGCGGTCACCACGGCGAGGACCGCGTACAGGCCGAGCACCCGCCCGGTGGTCGCGGCGGTGCCGAGGGCCACCGCCGCGGTGAGCAGGACGATCCAGAACGTGCGCGGGTTGCTGACCACGGGCGTGCCGCTTTCGCGAGGGGGAGCGCTCGCCAGGGCTAACGAGGCGGAGCCTCAGAGGTTACCGACGAGTCCGAGCACCTTCTCGATGCGCTCGCGGCGCTGCTGGTCGGGCAGCGTGCCGCGGGTCAGCTCGTCCAGCAGCAGCCCGTCGAGCAGGCCGATGAGCAGCCGGGCCCGCTCGGCCGAGCCGAGCAGCGCGGTGCCCCGCTCCACGAACGAGCCGGCCAGCCGCGCCGCGGCCGGCCCGAGCTCGGCCCGGGTCTGCGGGTCCAGCATGAGCATGAACCGGGCCCGCGTGCGGGTGGCGCCGGCGGTGACCCAGCCCGCCAGTACCGCGGCCAGATCCGGATCGGCGTCGGACTCGGCGAGGTCGAGGGCCGCGATGCGTTCGAGCGCGGCCGTGAGCAGGGCGTTGCGGGTGGGGTAGTGGTAGCTGCAGGTGCCCTGCGGCAGGCCGGCCCGCGCGTCGACGGCCCGATGGGTCAGGGCCCGGACACCGTCGTTGCCCAGCACGTCGATGGCGGCGTCGGCCAGCCGCACCTTGCGATCCCCGTCACGAACGCTCACCGGTCCGATGCTACAGGTGTAGCGTTGTTGCTACAGATGTAGTGGACACATCCGGGGAGGATCGATGCACGCGATCGTGGTGGGCGGCGGGATCGGCGGCTTGGCGACCGCCATCGGCCTGGGGCGGCGCGGCTGGGACGTGACGGTGCTGGAGCGCCAGCCGCAGCTGGGCGCGATCGGCGCCGGCCTGTCCCTGTGGCCGAACGCGCTGCGGGCCCTCGACCGGCTCGGCATCGGCGCCGCGGTGGAGTCCGCCGGCGGCCGGATGCCCGAGCGCAGCGGCATGCGGGCGGCCGACGGTCGGTACCTCAGCCGCGTCGACCTGACCGGCCACCGCCTCGTCGTCGTGCACCGCGCCGACCTGCACGAGATCCTGGCCGGCGCGCTGCCGCCGAGCGTCACGGTCCGCACCGGCGTCGAGGTGGCCGACGTCGACGCGCTCGACGCCGACCTGATCGTGGGCGCGGACGGCATCCGCAGCCGGGTGCGCGCGCACTGCTTCCCGAACGTCGGCATCAGGGACAGCGGTCAGGTGTCCTGGCGGGCGATCGTGCCCGACCTGCCGATCACCAGCGGCGGCGAGACCGTCGGCCCGCGCGGCTGGCGGTTCGGGGCCGCGCCCACCGGCCGCGGCGTCTACTGGTACGTCGCCGCGCCCGGCCCGCTGCGCACCGGCTCCGCCGAGGAGCAGCTGGAGGAGCTGCGCGAGCGGCTCAAGGGCTGGCACGACCCGATCGGGCGGCTGCTCGCCGCCACCGACCCCGCAGCGCTGCTGCACCACCCGCTGCAGGACCTGCACCCGGTCGCGCCGATGCGGTCCGGCGACCGGGTCGCGCTGGTCGGCGACGCGGCCCACGCGATGACCCCGAACCTCGGGCAGGGCGCGTGCCAGGCCCTGGAGGACGCGGTGACGCTGGCCGCGCTCGCCCCCGACCTGGGCCGGTACGCCGCGCTGCGCGAGCCCCGGGTCCGGCGCATCGTCGAGCGGTCCTGGCAGATGGGCCGGCTGGTGGGCGCGAAGGGACGCCTCACCGGCGCCGTGGTGCGCACGGCGGCGCGGCTGCTGCCCGACCGCCTGGCCGCGTCGAGCGCGCTGGCGGTGACGGAGTGGGAGCCACCGGCGCCGGCTACGCCGGCAGGCGCGCCCCGGTGACGTCGCTGCGGCCCAGCCACGACTGCAGGCGGCGGCGCAGCCCGCGCCGCTCCGGCACGTCGTCGCCCACGACGTCGGCGACGACCGCGGTGATGTTGTCCGGCCCGCCGCCCCGCAGCGCCAGGTCGACCAGCCGGTCGACGCACTCCTGCGCGCCGGGCTGCTCGCGCAGGACCTCCTCGATGGTCTCCGCGCGCAGCACGCTCGACAGGCCGTCGCTGCACAGCAGGTAGCGGTCGCCGGCCCGGGCGGGCGTCACGGAGTACACCGGATCCGTCGGCAGCCCCTGGAGCACCCGGCTGACCAGGGACCGCTGCGGGTGCATCGCCGCCTCGTCGAGCGTGATCTGCCCCTCGTCGACGAGCAGCTGCACATAGGTGTCGTCGCGCGTGATCTGGCTGAACTCCTCCCCGCGCAGCAGGTAGGCGCGGGAGTCGCCGATGTGGACCAGCCCGATGCGCCCGCCGCCGAACAGCAGCGCGGTCAGCGTGGTACCCATGCCCTGCTTGGCCGGGTCCTCCTCGACCTCGTCGCGGATGCGCCGGTTGGCATCGGAGACGGCGGTCCGCAGCGCGGTGAGGATGTCGTTGCCGGCGAACTCCTCGTCGAGGGGCGTCATCGCCTCGATCGCGAGCCGGCTGGCGACGTCCCCGGCCGCCATGCCGCCCATCCCGTCGGCGACCGCGAGGAGCCGGTCACCGGCGAACATCGAGTCCTGGTTGCTGCCCCGCACCAGCCCGACGTCGGTGCGGGCGGCCCACTCCAGCGCCAGGGGACGGCGCCCCTCCTCCTCTGCCATGGATGACACCTTGCCGCATCGCACCGCACGGCGTCTCTACGCAGTTGTGCGTATGGTGACGGGCATGCCCCCCGCCCCGTTCGTCGGCCGCGACTCCGCGCTGGCCGAGATCACGGGCGCCTGGCGGGCCGCCCGCCCACGGGTCGTCGTGATCACCGGCGAGGCGGGCAGCGGGAAGAGCCGCCTGGTGGCCGAGGTCCTGGATCGGATCGATGCCTCAGTGGTACTGGCGGGTGCCGCACGCACCCTCGGAGCCGCACCCCACGACTGGCTGGCGTCGGTCCTGGGCCGGCGCCAGCTGTGCGTGCCGGCCGTGGATCCGGCGGTGCTGGCCCACCTGACCCAGCGCGCCCCGGAGGGCACACCCCCACGCCTGGCCCCGGCCGCGATGCTCCGCGCCGCGGTCGACGTGGTCCGCGCCCTGCTCGGCGGCGACCACGGCGTCCTGGTGGTCGAGGACCTGCACGACCTGGACCCGGCAAGCCTCACGCTGGTGGGCGAGCTGGCCGCGACCGCCCTACCGGCGCTCCTGCTGGTCACCAGCCGCCCACCAGCGGCCGCCGCGGCCGCCCGCACGCTGCGCAAACTGGGCGGCGCCCCGTCCGTCCTGAGGCTCGACCTGCGCCCGTTCGACGCCCGCGAGACCGCGGAGCTCATCGAGGCGTACCACGGAGCACCCCCACCCCCCGACACGGTCCGGGCCGCCCTGCACCGCACCGACGGCAACCCGTTCTGGCTCACCGAACTGCTCACGGCGGACGCCCTGACCGCGCGCTCCCTGCCGGCCCACGTGACCGGCCTGCTGGTGGAGCCCCTCACCGGAGAGCCCGCGCTGGTGGGGACGGTGGCCCGGGCCGCCGCCCTGCTGGGCGACCCGGTCGAGAGCGACGTACTGGCCCACGTCTGCGCGACGGACGTCGACCCCGCCCTGCGCCGCCTCCTCGACCTCGGCATGCTGGTGATCGCCCCGGACGCGGCCCCGGCCGGCCCGCTCCGGTTCCGCTACCCGCTGTTACGCGAGGCCCTGGCTCACACGGCCCTGCCCGCCGAGCGCGCCCGGGTCCACTCGCGCGCGCTCTTGCTGGCCCTGGAGCTGGGGGACGCCCCGGCCCGAGCCCGCCACGCCGCCGCGCTGGGCCAGGCGTCGGAGGCCCGCGCCGCCTCGGTGGAGGCGGTACGCACGCTGCTCCACGCCGGCCGCCCTGATGCCGCGCTGGCGTTGGCCGGCACGATCCTGGACCTCCCGGGCCCGGCAGCCAGACCGCTGCTGAGGGCCGCCGCCGAGGCAGCGTTCGTGGCGGCCCACTTCACGGCAACGGCGGACCTGGCCACGGAGTGGCTGCACCGAATCGCAGCCGACCACCCACCCGCCCCCACGTTGTGCCCGGCGTGTTCGGCCGATCGCCCGACCAACGGCGAGGGACGCGGCGAGCGCTCGGCCGATCGCCCGACCAACGGCGAGGGACGCGGCGAGCTTTCGGTCGATCGCCCGGCCGACGGTGTGGGACGCGGCGAGCGCTCGGTCGATCGACCGACCGAGCGTGACGTCCGCGGCGAGCTTTCGTTCGGTCGACCGACCGACGGCGACGAGCGTGACGAGCTTTCGGTCGGTCGACCGACCGAGGCTGCCCTCTGTGCTGTGTGTTCGGTCAGTCGACCGACCAACGGTGGCGGCTTCTCGGTCAGTCGACCGACCGAGCACGACGAAATGCCGGTCGGTCGACTGACCGACCGTGGCGGGCGCGCTGAATCGTCGGTCGGTCGACCGACCGACGGCGGCGAGGTTTCGGTCGGTCGACTGACCGAGCTTGACGCGCGCGGTGAGGTTTCGGTCGGTCGACTGACCGAGGGCAACGAACATTCGGTCGGTCGACCGACCGAACACGCGGCACAGTCAGCAGTCTCGGTCGGTCGACTGACCGAGCTTGACGGACGCGGTGAGCTTTCGGTCGGTCGCCCGACTAACGGCACCGAACATTCGGTCGGTCGCCCGACCGAGGGCACCGAACATTCGGTCGGTCGACCGACCGAACACGCGGCACAGTCAGCCGCCTCGGTCGGTCGACCGACCGACCGCGCGGGCGGTGACAGCGACGAAGCCGCCGACGCCCATCGGTTGCTGGCCGCCGCGCGGCGAGCGCTCGGAGACCACGACGGCCAGCGGCGAGCGCTCGACCGAGCCGCCGCCGTAGGCCGCTCCCCAGCCTCAGTAGCGCGACAGCTCGCCGCAGAGGCCGAGCTCGCCCTCGACACCGAAGGCGCCGGCCAGGCCCTCCCACTCGCCGAGGCCGCCCTCACCGCCGCGGAACGAGCCGGAGTCGGCATCGCGCCCGCGTCAGTCACGCTCGGAGCCGCGCTGGCCAGGCGCGGAGTCCACGAGCGCGGCGCCGCCCTGCTGAGGGCCGCCCGCCAGCTCGCCGAGCGCGACCGCGACCCCGTGACCCTCGGACGGGCGATATACGAGCTGCTCGCCGTCTCCCTGCCCCGCCTCGACGCCACGACCGGACGGCGGCGGTGCGACGAGGCCGTCGCCCAGCTCAAGCGGGCGGGGCTGGAGTTCTGCGCCGGGCGTACGGTCCGGCTCGGTGTGGAGCTGGCCCTCCGGGAAGGCGACCCCGCCCGGGCCGAGGCCCTGGTCCGCTCGCGCCTGCCGATCGAGACGGACGCCAACGAGCGGGCCGCGTTCGCGGCCCTGACCGAGACGCCGGTGCCGGGCGAGCTGACGGCCCGGGAGGTCGAGGTGCTCGGCTGCCTCGCCGCCGGCATGAGCAACCAGCAGGTCGCCAGCTCGCTCGGCATCTCCATCCGTACGGTGGCCGTGCACGTGTCGAACCTGCTGCGCAAGACCGGCGCCACCTCGCGTACCGAGGCCGCGCTGTGGGCCGTGCGCCACAGGCTAGCCCCGGAACGTTGACGGCGGGGGAGTCCGCAGGGTCAGGATCAGGTCGAGCACCAGCGCCGTCCAGCCCGTCTGGTGCGCCGCGCCCAGGCCGGCCCCGGTGTCGCCGTGGAAGTACTCGTAGAACAGCAGCAGGTCGTGCCAGGCCGGGTCGCGCTGGAACAGGTCCACGTCGCCGAAGACCGGGCGGCGGCCGTCGCGGTCGTCGGTGAACAGCTTGACCAGGCGGAGCGACAGGTCGTCGGCCACCGCGGCCAGGGTGGCCATCGTCCCGCTGCCCGCGGGGTACTCCACCTGCAGATCGTCGCCGAAGAACTCGGCGAACCGGCGGAGCGCCTCGATGAGGATGTAGTTCACCGGGAACCAGATCGGGCCCCGCCAGTTCGAGTTGCCGCCGAAGAGACCGCTCGTGGACTCGCCCGGCTCGTAGCCGACGGTGTACGCGTGGTCGCCCAGGTGGACCGTGAACGGCTCCTCCTTGTGGGCGCGGGAGAGCGTGCGCAGGCCGTACGGGGACAGGAACTCGTCCTCGTGCAGCATCCGCTGGAGGATGCGGATCAGCTGGTCCGGGCCGACCATCGACAACAGTCGCAGCTGCTGGCCGCCGCGGCTCTTCTTGGCCCCGACCACGTCGCCGTACTCCGGCTTGTTGGTGAGGAACCAGCGCAGCCGGGCGGCGACGTCGGGCAGGCGGCGCAGCGTCGACGAGCTGATGATGGTGGTCGCGGTCAGCGGGAGCAGGCCGACGACCGAGCGGACCTTGAGCGGGATCCGGTCACCCTCGGCGGTGCGCAGCACGTCGTAGAAGAACGCCTCCTCCTCGTCCCACAGCCCGAACTCGTAGGCGGCGTCGGCGATGTAGGCGAAGTGCTCCAGGAACTTCGCGGCGATGTCCTCATAGACCCGGTCGTGTACCGCGAGGGTCAGCGACATGTCGAGCAGGTTCAGCGCGTACATCGCCATCCACGCGGTGCCGTCGGACTGCTCCAGCCGGCCGCCGACCGGCAGCGCCGCCGAGCGGTCGAACGGGCCCACGTTGTCCAGCCCGAGGAAGCCGCCCTCGAAGACGTTGTTGCCCTCGGCGTCCTTGCGGTTCACCCACCAGGTGAAGTTCAGCAGCAGCTTGTGCAGCGTGCGGGCCAGGAAGTCGAAGTCGCGGGAGCCGTCGAGCACGAACACGCGCAGCGCCGCCCAGGCGTGCACCGGCGGGTTCACGTCGCCGAACGCCCACTCGTAGGCGGGGATCTGCCCGTTGGGGTGCATGTACCACTCGCGCAGGAGCAGCAGCAGCTGCTCCTTGGCGAAGCCCGGGTCGACGCGGGCGATCGCGACGCAGTGGAACGCCAGGTCCCAGGCCGCGTACCACGGGTACTCCCACGGGTCGGGCATGGACAGCACGTCGCAGCTGTTCATGTGCCACCAGTGCGAGTTTCGCCCGTACCGGCGGCTGTCCGGCGGCGACTCCGACACCGGGTCGCCCTTGAGCCAGCGGGCCACGTCGAAGTGGAAGAACTGCTTGCCCCACATGAGCCCGGCGACCGACTGCCGGACGATCATCTTCTCCTCGGCGCTCGCCGACGCGGGCACCAGGTCGTCGAAGTACTCGTCGGCCTCGGCCCGGCGGCGGCTCATCGTCGACTCGAAGTCGGCCTTGAGGTCGGCCGGGGCCAGGTCCTTGGCGCCGGGCGCGTTGAGGTTGAGCCGCAGCCGGATCTCGTGCGTGCCGCCGGCCGGGACGGAGACCAGGTAGTGCAGGGCGCCCTTGGTGCCGACGCCGTCGGGGTTGACGCTGTCCTTGCCGTGGATGACGTGGTCGCCGATGCCGTCCTTGGGGTACTCCCGGCCGGGCTTGCCCCAGATCCGCGGCCCGTTCGTCTCGTTGTTGCAGAACAGAGCCCGGGGCGACCCGTCGCCGGTCAGCGCGAGCCGGCCGAGCAGCCGGTGCTCGCCGAGCAGCCCGCTGTCCTTCGCCCGGATCTCCGGCATGTAGTCGCGGCCGGGCAGGCCCCAGGCCCACGTGTTGCGGAACCACAGCGTCGGCAGGATGTGCAGGGTCGCCGGCTCCGGGCCCATGTTCGTCGCGGTGATCCGGATGCACACGTCGGTCGGGCCGGCCTTGGCGTAGTCGACCTCGACCGCCCAGTAGCGGTCCTCGTCGAAGATCCCGGTGTCGGCCAGCTCGTACTCGGGCTCGTCCCGCCCGCGGCGGCAGTTCTCGGCGACCAGCTCGTCGTAGGGGAAGGCCTGCTGGGGGTAGTGGTAGCGCCACTTCATCCAGGAGTGCGTCGGCGTGGAGTCCAGGTACCACCAGTACTCCTTGACGTCCTCGCCGTGGTTGCCGAGGTCGCCGCCGAGGCCGAACATCCGCTCCTTGAGGATCGCGTCCTTGCCGTTCCACAGCGCGAGGCCGAAGCAGAACGTCTGCCGGTCGTCGCAGATGCCGGCCATGCCGTCCTCGTTCCAGCGGTACACGCGGGAGCGCGCCTGATCGTGCGGGAAGTAGTCCCAGGCGTTGCCGTGCGGGCTGTAGTCCTCGCGGACCGTGCCCCAGGCGCGCTCGGACACGTAGGGCCCCCAGGCCCGCCATGGGCGCTCCCCGCTGTCGGCTTCCGCCAGCCTCCGGCGTTCGGCGTTCCCATCGTCCTCGATCACGTAACCATTCTCCGTCGCCCATGTTTCGGCCAAGTTGAGGCCGTTCGTTCGACCCTTTCCGGGGTGTTTGTTCCTACCCCAGATCATCCCTTGATCAACAATCTTGTGGCGAACCGCTCGCCACTCGCCACCCCCAGCCACCAAGATTGTGCGCATGGTGGTGTTTGGTCCGCAGGTTTGCGGTGATTTGTCCATCGGAGCGACGCGTGAGTGGCTCGTCCCCGACGGTGCCGGTGGGTACGCCATGGGCACGGTGCCCGGCCTGCGCACCAGGCGGTACCACGGCCTCCTCGTCGCCGCCGAACCCGGGCAGCCCGCCCGCCGCCACCTCGGCCTGGCGGCACTCGACCCGGTGCTCACTCTGCCGTCCGGCGCCGCCGTCGAGCTCGCCATCCACGAGTGGACCGGCGGCGTGGTGAGCCCCGAGGGCCACACCCTGCTCGAGCGCTTCGAGCTCGTCGACGGGCTGCCCCGGTGGCGCTGGCGGATCGGGCCGGTCGTGGTCGAGCGCGAGCTGGCCATGGTCCACGGTCGCGCCCACGTCGGGGTCGTGCACCGCCTCGTCAGCGCGCCCGGCCCGGTACGGCTCACCCTCAAGGCCCTGGTCACCTGGCGTGACGTGCACGGCGAGCGGACGGCGGCCGGCCCGGCGCCGCGCGTCGAGCCCACCGCCGGCGGGGTGGAGGTCGAGCGGGCTTTCCGCCTGGAGGGCCCCGGCTGGCAATCCATCGGCCAGTGGTACCGCGGTGCCCGCGCCCGGGCGGAGGAGGAGCGCGGCCTGCCGGCCGAGGAGGACCTGTGGTGCGCCGGCAGCTTCACCGCCGAGCTGTCGCCCGGGGAGACCCTGGAGGTGGAGGCGTTCCACGGTGACTCCACCCCGCGCGGCGCCGCCGCGATCGTCGCCCGCGCCCGGGCCCGCAACCGCGCCCTCACCCACGACGCGTCCGACGCCGCCGACCGCGCGCTCGTCCTCGCCGCCGACGCCTTCGTGGTCGCCGGCCCGCAGGGCGCACCGGACGTCGTGGCCGGCTACCCGTGGTTCGGCGCCTGGTCGCGCGACACGATGACCGCCTACGCCGGGCTGTTCCTCGCCACCGGCTGGTGGGACGAGGGCCGCGAGCTGCTGCGCGCCTACGCCGGCACGCTGTCCGAGGGGATGCTCGCCAACACCGCCGACACCGGGCAGACCGAGCACAACACCGTCGACGCGACCCTGTGGTTCCTGCACGCGATCGAGCGGCACGTCGCGGCCACCGGCGACGACGACCTCGCCGCCGAGCTGCTGCCCGCGCTCGACGGGGTGGTCGCGGCCCACCTCGCCGGCACCCGCTACGGCATCCGGGTCGACCCGGCCGACGGGCTGGTCACGCAGGGCGCCCCGGGAGTGGCGCTCACCTGGATGGACGCCCGGGTCGGCGGCGTGCCGATCACCCAGCGGGCCGGCAAGCCGGTCGAGGTGAACGCGCTGTGGATCAACGGGCTGGGCGCGATCGCCGCGCTCAAGGAGCGGCTGGGCCGCGACGCCGCCGCTGAGCACCGCCTGCGCGCGACGGCGCACGCCTCCTTCGAGCAGAGGATGCAGACCCCGACCGGCCTCTACGACGTCGTCGACGGACCCGCCGGCGACGACCCGTCGGTACGCCCGAACCAGCTCCTCGCCTGGAGCCTGCCCCGCGGGCCGATGCGCGGCAGGCCCCTCCCGGCGGCGGTGGAAGCCCTGCTCACGCCGCTCGGGCCGCGCAGCCTGGCGGCCACCGATCCGGCCTTCGCGGCGGTCCACCGGGGCGGTCCCGCGGAGCGGGACGCGGCCTACCACCAGGGCACCGTCTGGCCCTGGATGATCGGCCCGTACGCCGACGCACGATCGGGCACGAACGCGGACATCCTCCAGGGGATCGAGGCGCATCTGTGGGAGTGGGGTGTAGGTTCGGTCAGCGAGACGGCGGACGGGGCGGCGCCGCACCGGGCCACCGGGTGTCCGTTCCAGGCCTGGTCCGTCGCCGAGACCCTGCGGGTCCGCCGAAACGTCGGTTGACCGTTACACCCTAGAAATGAGATTTGCCTCCCCGGTAACCCTCGCCCGGCAGGATGAGTCTCAAGCCCACCCACCAGGTCACACGCCAACCCGTTTTGCGTGTGTAACCGTTGGCGCGCGTGGGTATAGGGCGGGCGTTTTTTGATCAACTGATCTTTCTGTGGGGGCGGCCACGTGAACGACACCAGCGGACTGCGTACTCGACCATTGAGAATCCTGATGCTGTCGTGGGAGTACCCACCGGTAGTCGTCGGCGGCCTCGGGCGGCACGTGCACGCGCTCGCCACGTCCCTGGTGACGGCGGGCCACGAGGTGACGGTGGTGACCCGGCACGCGCCCGGCGCCCCGTTGGAGGAGTACTCGGAGGGCGTCCGCATCGTGCGGGCCGCCGAGGACCCGCCGCTGTTCCCGCTGGCGACGAGCACGCTGCTGGCCTGGACGATGGCGTTCAACCACACGCTGACCAGGGCCGCGCTGCGAGCGGCCGCCGGCGGTGAGTACGACGTCGTCCACGCCCACGACTGGCTCGTCACGCACACCGCGGTCACCCTCAAGGAGTGCCTCGACCTGCCGCTCGTGGCCACGATCCACGCCACCGAGGCCGGCCGGCACCAGGGCTGGCTGCCGGGCGAGATGAACAAGTGCATCCACTCGGTCGAGTGGTGGCTCGGTCACGAGGCGTGTCGCGTCGTGGTGTGCTCCGAGTACATGCGGTGGGAGGTCACCCGGCTGCTCGACCTCGCGCCGGCGCGGGTGTCGGTCGTCGCCAACGGCGTCGACGCGAGCGTCTGGAAGGCGCCGTCGCGGGCCGTGAACGCCGCCCGGGCGCGGTTCGCCGGCGACGGGCCGCTGCTGGGGTACGCCGGCCGGCTCGTCTACGAGAAGGGCGTGCAGGACCTCATCGCCGCGCTGCCCGAGCTGCGCGCCCGGCACAACGGCCTGCGGGTCGTGATCGCCGGCGACGGCCCGCACCGCGCCGAGCTGCAGGAGGACGTGCGCCGCCTGCGCCTGCAGCGGGCGGTGAGCTTCGCCGGCTTCATGGGCGAGGGCGAGCTGCCCGCGCTCATGGCCGCCACCGACGCGCTCGTCGTGCCGAGCATCTACGAGCCGTTCGGCATGGTCGCCCTGGAGGGCGCCTCGGCCGGGGCGCCGCTCGCCGTCGCCGCGACCGGCGGCCTCGCCGAGATCGTCGAGCCCGGGGAGACCGGCGTCACGTTCCCGGCCAAGAACCCCGACGCGCTCGCCGCCTCGGTCGGCACGCTGCTCGACGACGAGCCGTTCGCCCGCCGGGTCGCCAAGCAGGCCCGGGCCATGGTCAGCGAGAAGTACGGCTGGAGCACGATCGCCGCCGACACCGCCGGCGCGTACCGCACCGCGATCGCCGAGGCGCCCGGCTTCGCCGCCCGGCAGGCCGCCCACGTCCTCGAGCACGGCCGCCCCCAGATCGTGGTGCCGGAGGGTAACCTGCTCACCATCTGATACGTCTGAAAGCCGACGACCCCGGTGAGTCATTTGCCGGGGTCGGTCACATTTTGGGGCTCGCCAGCAGGCCCTCCGCCCGGTACGGTTGCTCACGAACAGCGACCGGAGTCGATCAGGGGCAACTGGGTGAGCGGCCAAGCCGACGAAGTTCTCGGGAACAGGTACCGGCTCATCGCCCCTGTGGGCACCGGCGGCATGGCGGTGGTGTGGCGGGCGCGTGACCTCGTCCTCGACCGTGACGTCGCCGTCAAGCTGCTCGCCGGCGAGCTCGCCACCAAGCCGGGCAACCGCGAGCGCATCCGCGCCGAGGCCCAGGTCGTCGCCCGCCTCCAGCACCCCAACATCACCGCCGTCCACGACTACGGCGAGGCCGGTGACCTCGCCGACGGGCGCAACGGCCGCCGCCCGTACGTCGTGATGGAGCTCCTCGCCGGCGAGCTGCTCTCCGACCGGCTGCGCTCCGGCCCCATGTCCTGGCGCCGCGCCACGCAGATCTGCGCGCAGGTCGCCGCCGGGCTGGCCGCCGCGCACGAGCGCGGCGTCGTGCACCGCGACATCAAGCCGAGCAATGTGATGCTCACCTCGGCCGGCGCCAAGATCCTCGACTTCGGTGTGGCCGGGCTCACCGGCTCGCTCGACCCCGACGACGAGTACGAGGGCCGGGTCTTCGGCACCCCGGCCTACCTCGCCCCGGAGCGCCTGCTCGGCGGGGGCGTCGTGCCGGCCACCGACGTCTACACCGTCGGGCTGCTCGTGTACCGCTGCCTCACCGACCGGCTGCCCTGGCACGCGGACACCCCGACCCAGATGATCGCCAACCACGTCTACGAGCCGCCGCACCCGCTGCCCGGCATCCCCGGCCTGCCCGAGGAGATCCCCGGCCTGGTCGGCCGCTGCCTGGCCAAGGACCCCGAGGCCCGGCCGCCGGCGATCGAGGTGGCCCGGATCCTCGCCGCGGCGACCGGCATCCACGTCGTGCTGCCCGGCGAGGACGGCTCCTCCACGCAGGAGGTGCACGTCCCGCCGATCCCCCCGCCGGCCCAGCTGCCGGCGGTGGTGGCGGCGGCGCCGGTCCGCGAGCGGGCCGACATGACCACCCGGCGCGCCCGCCTGGCCCGCCGCCGGCGGCGCCGCACCTGGGCGGCCGTCATCGCCGCCGTCGTGGTCACGGGCGCGACCACCGGCGTGGTCATCTGGCGGCCCTGGGTCGCACGGCCCGCCTGCCAGGTCGACTTCTACATCCGCCCGGCCACGCTCGGCAGCGCGGACCGCGCGTTCGAGTCGCGGGTGAGCGTGGCCAACACCGGCAACCGCCCGCTCGACCCGTGGGTGCTGGTGTTCCGCCTGCCCGGCGGGCAGACCATCGAACGGATGGACGGGGTGCTGCGGTACCGCGCGGAGATCGGCGGCATGCGGGTCACCGGCGAGGAGGCGCTGCCCCCGGGCAAGGCGGTCACCTTCGGCGTCGACGGGTACGGCGGCCAGGCCATCCCGCCCGAGGGCTTCGCCCTCAACGAGACCGACTGCGACACGCGCGTCGCCGAGCAGCGCCCCGAGGAGCAGCTGCCCGGCCTCACCGGGGGCATCGTCGACGCGCCGAAGGACGCCGACCGGCCGCCGGCCCGCTCGGGGAACCCTCCGCCGGGCGGCGGCCCACCCGGCGGCGGCCCACCGCCGGGCGGCGGCGGCCGGCGGCCCGAGGACCAGCCCCAGCCGAGCTACGGTTACAGCACACCGCCGGCCCAGCGCTCCAGGAAGAGGCCCCGCGTCCGTGCCTGAACCACTCGCCCCGCCGATCGGTTTCGTCTTCGGCGGCGGAGGTGTGCTCGGCGCCTACGAGGTCGGCATGGCCCGGGCCGTGCTGCACGCCGGCATCCGGCCCGACCTGGTGGTGGGCACCTCGATCGGGGCGTTCAACGGCGCCGCCGTCGCCGCCGAGCCGACCGAGAAGGTCGCCGACCGGCTGGTCGACCTGTGGGCGTCGGAGGAGGCCCGCACCATCTACGGCGACTCGCTGCCCCGCCAGCTCGGCCGCTTCGCCCGGCGCACCCACCTGCACTCACCCGCCCCGCTGCGCCGGCTGCTGGAGCGTGAGCTGGGCGGGGACACGACCTTCGCCGACCTGCCGGTACCGTTCCAGTGCTGCGCCGCGAGCATCGAACGCGCCGCGGAGCACTGGTTCTCCAGCGGCCCCCTGGTCGAGGCGGTCCTCGCGTCGTCGGCGGTGCCGGGGCTCCTTCCACCGGTACCCCTGGGAGAAGAACACTTCATCGACGGCGGCATCGTCAACTCGGTGCCCGTGGGCCGCGCCGTCGAGCTCGGCGCCCGCACGGTCTTCGTCATGCAGGTCGGCCGGGTCGAACGGCCCTTGCGCCCGCCCCGCCGGCCGTGGGAGGTTGCGCAGGTCGCGTTCGAGGTGGCCCGGCGGCACCGCTTCGCGCGGGAACTGCGCGAGGCGCCGCCGGAGGTGACCGTGCACGTGCTGCCGACCGGCGGCGGCTCGCCCCGCGACGACTCCCCGCTGTCCTACCGCAACCTGGCCGCCGCCCGCGCCCGCATCGAGCGCGCCTACCAGGCCAGCAGCGCCTACCTGGAGGCGATGGGGTAGTGCCGCCCCGCTGGTTCCGCCGCATCGTCCTCGCGCCGGTCGCGCTGGTCCTGATCAGCGCCGCCCTCGTCACGATGCCGGTGTGGCTCCTGCTGGCGGGCGCCCTGGGCCCGCTCGGCTCCGGCCGGCTGCGCGCCCTGCGGGTGTCCTGGATGGTCGCCGTCTACCTGTTCCTGGAGCTCGTCGCCCTCGTCGTGCTCTTCGCCCTGTGGGTGGCGAGCGGCTTCGGCTGGCGGCTCCGCGGCCCGCGCTTCCAGCGCGCCCACTACGTGCTCACCGGGCGTTTCCTGCGGATTCTGTACGGCCAGGCGCGCTGGGCCCTCGGCGTGAAGGTGGCCGTGGTCGGCACCGACCCGGACGTCGCCGCGCCCGGCCAGCCGGAGCTCGTGTTCTGCCGCCACGCCGGCCCCGGCGACTCGTTCCTGCTGGTCCACGCGCTGGTGAACTGGTTCGACCGGGAGCCGCGGATCGTGCTCAAGGCGACCCTCCAGTGGGACCCGGTCATCGACGTCATGCTGAACCGCCTGCCGAACCACTTCATCACCGTCGCAGAGGGCGCCGAGTCGATGATCGCCCAGCTGGCCACCGGCCTGGACCACAACGACGTCCTGGTCCTCTTCCCGGAGGGCGGCAACTTCACCCCGAACCGCCGGGAGCGGGCCATCCAGCGCCTGCACGAGCTGGGCCTGCACGCGATGGCCGAGCGGGCCGAGCGGATGCGCCACGTCCTGGCCCCCCGCCCGGGCGGCACCCTCGCCGCCCTGGACGCCGCGCCGGAGGCGGGGGTGATCTGGGTGGCACACACGGGCCTGGACAAGCTCCTGACCGTGGCCGACGTGTGGCGCCACCTGCCCCTGGACCTGACGATCACGATGCGCTGGTGGTCGGTCGAGCCGTCCGAGGTGCCGACCGGCCAGCAGGAGCGCGTGGACTGGCTCTACGAGTGGTGGGCCAAGATCGACGCGTGGATCGACCGCCACGGCCCGCACGAACCCACCTGACCCCACCTTCGGCCCGCGCCGTTCCGCGCGTTCCCGTTCCGCGTGTTCCCGTCTGCGTTGCCCGCCTCCTCCTCCCACCCCTCCGGCACGGGCCGGGCGCGGGGCAGCTCGCGGGCTCGTGTTGAATGTGGCCGTGCGATTCGGAGTGCTGGGCACGGGACACTGGGCACGGGCGACACAGGCGGCGGCGCTGGCCGCGCACCCCACGGCCGAGCTGGTCGGCATCTGGGGGCGCGACCCGCAGAAGGCCGCGGAGATCGCCGCCGAGTACGAGGCGACCGCCTACGCCGACGTCGACGCGCTCCTCGCCGACGTGGACGCCGTCGCCATCGCGCTGCCGCCGGACGTGCAGGCCGGGATCGCCGTGCGGGCCGCCCGCGCCGGCCGCCACCTGCTGCTCGACAAGCCCCTTGCGCTCACCACCGAGGCCGCCGACGCGGTCGTGGCGGCGGCGGACGAGGCCGGGGTGGCCTCCGTCGTGTTCTTCACCAACCGGTTCGTGCCGGCGGTCGACGCGTTCCTGCGGGAGAACGCGGCCCTCGGCGGCTGGTACGCCGCCCACGGCACCATGTACGCCTCGATCTTCCAGCCGGGCAACCCCTACGCCGGTTCGGCCTGGCGTAAGGAGCACGGCGGCCTGTGGGACCTCGGCCCGCACGCCCTCTCCGTGATCCTGCCCCTGCTCGGCCCGGTCGCCGACCTGTCCGCAGCCGAGGGCCCGCGCGACACCGTCCACCTGCTGCTCCGGCACGAGGGCGGGGCCGCGAGCACCCTCTCGCTGACGCTGGACGCCGCGCCCGATGCGCTTTCCTTCGGTTTCTCGTACTTCGGGGAGCACGGCGCGACCACCCTCCCGACCTGGGACACGACCGCCCTCGGCGCGTTCGGTGCCGCCACCACGGCCCTGATGGAGGCCGCGGCGACGGGCACCCCGCACCTGTGTGACGCCGCCTTCGGGGCCGAGGTGGTGCGCGTCCTGGCCGCCGCCGACCACGCCCGCCGCACGTCGACGATCGTCGCTCCGTAGGGGCCGCTGGGGCCGCTCAGCGCATCCGCCCGACCGCGGTCCTGAGCCGGTTGAGGTCGCGGCGCCGCCGCTCGTACGTCGTGGCCAGCGTGACCAGCACCAGACCGGCCACGGCGAGCGGCGCCCAGCGGGGCAGCAGGTCCCAGTAGAGCGCGACCTCGTGCACGGCGAGGAGCCCGAGCACACCGCCACCGACCACGAACGGGGCCTGCAGCCGCCACACCGCGCCGCCCACGACGACGCCCAGCGCGACGGCGCCGACAACCAGCCGCCGCAGCGGCTCCTCGCCGCCCACGAAGACGAGCGCCAGGCTGGGCGCGAACCCGGCGAGCAGCCCCGGCGCGAACGCCACCCAGCTGGTCACCGTGGCGTTGCGCGAGCTGACCACCCACCCGACGACGACGGCGAGAACCCCGGCCGGCACCGTGTACGCCTCGGTCACGTCGACGCCGTTGGCCGCCAGCACCAGCCAGTACGCGATCAGCTCCGCCCCGACCGCCGCTCCCGCGAACCACCCGCGCGGCGCGCCGCTGAGGGCCCGCAGCCCGAGCGCGACCCCCCAGAGCCCGGCAACCCCGGCCATGGCCCCGAGATGCCCGACGGCCAGCAGCACCGCAACGAGCGCCGCAGCATGCGCCACCGCCTCGACGATCAGGGCCTCCGTCCCCCGCCGCGCTCCCTTCCCGTGGGGCACCGCCGGAACGCCCGCGGTCGCGGGGGTGGAGGGCGCGGGCGTGGAGGGCGTGGGCGTGGAGGGCGTGGTTGTCGAGGGTGCGGGGGTGGAAGGCGTGGGCGTCGAGGGCGTGGGAACGGCGGCTGAAGTGGCCGCAGCCGGCGCCGGAGCGCCCGCGGAAACGGCCGGCGGGAGGAGGCGCGCCACCACGCGGGCCACCACCAGCAGGACGGCGGCGGCGCCGAGGACGCAGTACGCGGTCCAGCGCAGCGGCAGGTCCGCGGCCCGGCCGGCGGCGAACGCCAGCCAGCCCGCGGCCACCGCCGCCGTCAACCAACCGGCGACGCGTGCCCCGGAGTGCCGGCCGGCGACGCCCGCGACGGCGGCGGCCGCCACGATCGCGCCCAGCGCGGCCAGGGTCGCGGCCTCGGTCGCCAGGCAGCCGGCCAGGCCCGCCCCGGCCGTGAACCAGCAGGTGACGGCGCCGGCGTTGACCTTCAGCGGCCGCAGCGCCGCCAGCACGCCGGTGACCAGCCCGCCGGCCAGGGTCACCGCGGGTACTGCCGGCCACGGCACCTCGAAGGCGACGCAGGCGAGCACGGCGGCGAGGGTCAGCGGCAGTACCGTCGCCGACCGCATCGGCAGCCGGAACCGCCACGCGGCCAGCAGCGCCGACGCCGCCAGCAGCACCAGCCCGGCCGCCGCCGGCCCGGCCCGCAGCGCCGGGACGAACGACTCGAGCGCGGTGCCGGACCCCGTGCCGAGCCCGACCCCGTCGGGGGCGCCGCGCCAGATCGCGGCCAGCCACTGGTACGGCCGGAAGACCACCACCAGCACCGCCGGCGCCACCGCGGCCAGCGCCGCCAGCCCGGCCACGACGGCCCCCGGCACCCAGCCGCCCGTGGCCAGGCCCGGCGCCGATCCCCGGCCCGGCACCGCCCCGGGCGTCCAGCCGGCCCCGGCCAGGCCCGGCGCGGACCCCGGCGCCTGACCGTCCCCGGCCTGGCCCGGCGTGGACCCGGGAGCCTGACCGCCCTTGGCTTGGCCGGGCTCGGACGCTGCCCGACCGTCCCCGGCCTGGCCGGGTGTGAGGCCCTTACCTGCCGTCGCCACCGGCCACAGGCAGAGCAGCGCGGCGGCCGCGAGGACGCCGAACGGGGTGCGGCCGCCGTCCGTCGCCGACACGGCCACAGCGGCGATCGTCAGGCCGGCCACCGTCACCGACACGGCGAGCGCTCCCGCGCCGGTTGCCAGGCGGTCGCGCAGCAGGACCGCCGCGGCCGTGGCCAGGAGCAGGCCGGCGAACGCCGCCACGAGCGGGAGCGGGACGCCGGCGGCACGTGCGGTACCGGAGAGGCTGGAGCAGGCGGCGGCAGCGGCGACGGGCAGGAGAGCGCTCGCCGCGACGGTGGCCGGGAGGCTCAGTGGCCGGTCCTTACCGCGGGCCGCGACCACCGCGGACACCGCGGCGACGACCAGCGCGGACGCGAGCGTCGCCGGGGCGGTGACGAGGCCCGTGAGCAGCAGGTGCAGCGCCACGAACGGCAACGCGACGGCGGCGGCGCGGTCCCGCCGGAGCGCGACCACGGCCAGGGCGACCAGCAGCGCGGCGTCCACGACCAGGACCGCCGGGAGCGGCGTTTCCCAGGCGGCCGGGGCGGCGAGCGCCGCGGTGACGACGGTGGCGTACCCGGCCGCGCGGTGCCGGACCAGCCACGCGAAGGCCGCGCCGAGCACGACGATCGCCGCCGGGGTCTGCCAGTCGTACACGGCGTCGAGCGCTCCCGCGTGCGCCCGCCAGGCCGGCAGGGCCGCGTCGATCGCGCTCGCGGCGCCGCCGACGGCCGCGCCCGCGTACGGCACCGCGGTCAACGTGGCGACGGCCAGCGCGCCGATCCATCCACCCCGGCGCACCCGTTCGGGCAGCGCCTGCGCGATGCCGGCGATCACCGCGGCGACCAGGGCGAATCCGATGTACCGCTGCCCCGGCGCGGCCTCGGCGACCAGCCGCATCCCGGCCGCCGCGACGAGCCCGGCCGCGACGCCGGTCCCCACGTGGGCGGTGACCGGGTTGAGCAGGCCCGTGGCCACGACCAGCGCGGCGAGCAGGACCGCGCTGACCGCCGTGCGGGTGGCGGCGGGAACATCGCCGGCGCTGGCGAGCGCGTAGAGCAGCGGGAGCAGCCCGATCAGCGCCGCGCAGCCGGCGAGCGCCCAGGCAAGTCGCTCGACGGTCCGGGCGAGCAGGGCGTTCGCCGCCGCCAGCAGGACGAACACGCCTGCCCAGCCGGCCGGGCCGAAGCCGCGACCCGAGGCGAGCAGGGGCAGCACCGGCTGGAGCGCGACGACCGCGGCGATCCGCGGGGCGTGCAGCTTCGTCGCGGCCGCGTACCCGCCGCCGATCGCCGCGGTGACCAGGCCGACCAGGCCGGCGAACGTGCTGGGGCGGGTCACGTCGGCGAGGCCGGCGAGGTTGACGTACCAGGCGGCGTACCCGTCGAGGACCACGAGCAGCAGGCCGAGCGCGGCGAACGTCTCGGCGGTGCCCCGCAGCCCGCGCCGCAGGGCGACGACCGGGACGGCGAGCGTGACGAGCGTGACGACGGCGAGGATGGCGGCCCGCCCGACGACGCCGAAGTTGGCCCACGCCACGGCCGCGAAGACGACGGCGGCGCTGCCGAGGAGGAGTCCACCGAGGATGAAGAGCAGGTTTTGTACCGTGCGCGTCTCGGCCTCCGGCTTGGGCGCCTGCTGCCAAGTTGGTACGGCGACCGGTCGGGCCGGTTGGGCGGTGATCGCCGGCTGCGGCGTCGCCGGCTGTTCCTGCTGTTCCTGCTGTACTTGCTCACGGGCCGTGTCTTGCCGGCGGGCTGTGGCGACCGCTTGGCGGACCCGCGCGGCGAGCAGGTTGCGCTGCGACTGCGCGGCGGAGAACCGCTGGACCGCCGCTCCGTAGCGCGTCCGCGCCTCGTCGAACTGCGTGCGGGCGGCCTCCACCTCGCCGTGCAACTCGATCGTCCGCGCGTTGAGGCGCAGCACCTCGGCCGCGTCCGGGTACGCCGGACGCCCACAGCCGGAGCACCCGGCGTCGAGGTCGGCCGGCGCGCCGCAGAACGGGCAGGGATAGGTCACCATGCGTCACAGCATGCGGGGTACAACAGGATGCAGGATCGGTTCGCGTACTCAACTTCGCCTGAGTACGTTCTTCCGGTCCACCCCGGGTGGACGGCATGCTTGGCGGAATGCGGTTGCTGACCGAGGCCGAGTACCGGGCGACGATGGAGCCGGAGCCGATCCAGATCGGCCCGGAGGACCAGCCGCCCTTCGACTTCTGGCCGTACTTCGACGAGGTCCCGGAGGAGGACCTGGAGGGTCATGACTTCTCGGAGGGCAGCGTCACGTACGCATGGCACATGCCCCGCAGCAACCGCCAGCACGTGCTGGTGAACTGCGAGACCCCGAACGTGTTCCTGGTGCTGGTCCTGGACCTGACCACGGAGTCGGTCCTCGGCCACTACCTGCTGGACATCTACGGCGTGGAGTAGCCCCGTTACTCGTCGAGCCCCCGCTCGATGGCGTACCGCACCAGGTCGACCCGGCTGTGCAGCTGCAGTTTCCCGAGCGTGTTCTGCACATGGTTCTGCACGGTCCGGTGCGAGAGCACGAGCCGCTCGGCGATCTCCTTGTACGTGACCCCTTTGGCCACCAGCCGCAACACCTCGGTCTCCCGCTCGGTGAGCCGCGGCGCCTCGGGATCCTCGGCCCGGCTGACGCTGGCCAGCCGCCGGAACTCCCCGAGCACGAGCCCGGCGAGCCCCGGCGTGAACACGGGATCCCCTTCGCCGGTCCGCCGGACGGCATTGAGAAACTCTTCGCGCACGGCCGACTTCACCAGGTACCCGGTGGCCCCGGCCTTGACGGCATCGAGCACGTCCTGTTGCTCCCCGCTCGCGGAGAGCATGAGAATCCGGGCGGCGGGGCAGCTGGCCAGGATCCCTTGGATAACCTGGGTACCGGGCAGGTCGGGCAACTGCAGATCCAGCACGACGACATCGGGCCGCACGGACCCGGCGATCCGAACGGCCTGGGCCCCTTCCCCAACGGCGGCCACAACGTCATACCCGGCTTCGGCAAGATCCCGAGCCACCCCGTCCCGCCACATGGGATGGTCATCAACAACCATCACCCGCACGGCCCCACCCCCATCCACCCCTGCACCATAACGGCGCCGCAACCCAACAACGCTCCACCGATGCGGCGACGCCCCATGATCATGGGAACGAATTGGCTGCCATGACAGCCACAGATTTCCCACGATCATGGCGCCGTTCGAGCCAACTCCACCGGCAAGCCCGACAGCAAGCACGGAAGGCACGCAATCGCCGGAGCCCGGCCCGAAAGCGAACGCCAGCGCGTCGCCGGCGCGTGGCGGCGGCGTCGGGCGGTGGTGGTCGGGCGGTGGCGGAACCAGCACCTGCGCGAACGCGGCCCCACCTGTCCGTGCGACGGCAGGCGACGCTCGCAGCGAGGCGTGGCAGCCGAGCCGCATGCCGGCAAGCGCAGCGAAACCATGGCGCGAGGCGACGGCAGCGCCCCACGGTGGGCGAAACCGACCAGAGCCCGTTGGCCATGCATGGCCGAGCCGAACCTCGTGCCGGCCAGCTGAACCAAGCACATGACGCCAGCGGAACCAAGGCCGCGGGGCTAGCGGAACCATGCGCCCCGGCGGCAGGCGGAACCAAGGCGGGCGGCGGTGGCGGGCGGCGGCAGCAGCGGTCGGGCAGCGGTCGGGCAGCGGTCGGGCAGCGGTCGGGCAGCGGTCGGGCAGCGGTCGG